>CAMOVW010000047.1 GCA_946627725.1 uncultured Clostridia bacterium | reverse complement strand
AGGCAAAGGGCGAGTACACGGACGGCCGTTCCGATATCTATTCCGTAGGCGTTGTATTATATGAAATGCTTACGGGTAAGGTTCCGTTTGAAGCGGATAACGATTCTTCCGTTGCTCTGATGCAGCTGCAGGAAGAGGCTGTTCGGCCCAGTTTGATCAATCCCGCCATCCCTGTTGGGTTGGAGCAGATTACGATGCGCGCCATGCAGAAAGACCCTGCCGACAGATATCAGTCCGCCGCGGAGTTCCTGTCGGATTTGTATGAATTCAAACGGAATCCTCAGATTAAATTCGATTATACTTATTATGTGGACAGTAACCCCACAAAGCATATCGACGTCAGCGGGGCCCTTCACACAATCGGTGATCCTGTTTTAAAGAATGTTATGGATGTTCCGGGCAAAACAGCCTCATCCCAAGAGGAAGAAGATGAAGAGGATGAGGAAGAGGAAGAAGAGGAAGAAGAGAGAAACCTCACCGTACCGATCCTTATCGGTATCGCTGTTGCGTTGATTCTTGTAATCGCCGTGATTCTGTTGGTTGCTTTCGGCGATCAGATCAGAGGAAATAAAAACGGAAACGGTACTTCCACATCTCAATCCGGTCAAAGCTTCTGGGAAAAGCTCGATTTCCTCGGATTGTTTTCCACAGATAAGATCGAAGTTCCGAACTTTATCAATATGGACTTTGACGAGGCGCGTCAAAAGTACCCCGATCTTGCAATCGATCCTGAACCCCAGTATGTGTATAATACCACGTATGAGTCCGGTAAGGTGATAGAGCAAGTGCCTGAAGCCGGCCAAAAGGTTTCACCCGATACTGTGATCAAGCTTTATGTGGCCACCAACGCTTCCATGGTACAAATTCCCGACGTTAAGAATTACAACTATAAAGAAGCTGAAAGCATTCTTGTTGCGAAGGGTTTTGCCGTTGAGCTGCTTCCCGCTTTCGATGAAAAAGCGGACGAGGAAACGGTGATTTATACCGATCCTAACGGTTCTTCTTATGCTGCATATGGTTCAAAGGTGTATGTGTATTACTCATCATCTAATGCGAACGCGTTGAATTCTACTCGTATCCCGAATGTTGTCGGCGATCAGCTCAGCGTAGCAAAGCAAAAGATTCTGGCCGCCGGACTCAAGGTAGGGGCGGTAACCTATAATGCAAGTTCTGCCGCATTGAAGAATTACGTAATCGGTCAGAATCCCGTAACGGGATCTCAGGTGACCATCGGTACCTATGTGAATCTTGTAGTAGGGAACGGCGTTACTGAATCCTCTACCTCCACATACACCATCACGCTTCCCAACACCGGTGCTTACGGTACGGTTCGCACTTATCTTAACGGCGTACCTTATAACACTTACACCAATGTTATGTTGGATGGTTCCAGCTTCACCGTTACGTTTACCGGCGCCGGCGAAAGCAATAATTTCACGGTCTATGTGGATTCTTCAAAAGTTGCTTCCGGAAGTATTGATTTTTCTTCGGATGGAAACGGAAAAATTTCCGGCACCACGGATTACACATACACTGCGCGTCAAGCGGTTCCCAATGTGGTCGGCCTTTCTCAAGCGGCTGCGATCAGCGCTCTTACAAGCGCCGGATTTACGAATTATACGGTACTACCTGTAGCGAGCAATGATGTTGCCGCGGGTAACGTGGTCTCTCAAACGCCCGTCAGCAGCAGTATTGCCGAGTACGCTACGAATGTAGCCATCACGATTTATGTGAGTTCCGGCCCATCCGTTCCGGGTACGTTGGCTCCTTCCACTACGGCGCCCGTTCCCCCCGTTACAATACCAACCTTCAGCGAAACCGATCCGTCATTGGATCCTCCTACCATTACTCCAGATCCTGGAACAGATCCTTCTTCCGAACAGGCTTCTTCAGGTGATGCTTCCGATGACTGAATCAGGCTTTATGCAGAATAATAGCATAATGAACGGTATTATTATGCATGCAATCAGCGGCTTTTACTATGTAGAAGCCGCCGGTTTTGTTTATGAGTGCAAGGCAAAAGGCGCGTTCCGGAAAGAAAAAAGAAGTCCTCTCGTCGGGGATCGGGTTCTGATCGAAACGTCCGGCAATAACGGTTTTATTACACAGATCGAACCGCGAAAGAACTTTCTTGTTCGCCCTCCGATTGCAAATCTTGACACGCTTTTTATTGTGGTTTCCGCGGATCGCCCTAAGCCGAACGTGTATGTGATCGATAAACTCACCGCATATGCCGCATATCATAAGATCGATCCCGTGATCGTGTTTTCAAAAACGGATCTCGCAGACGTTGCGTCGTTGGCTGAGGTATACAGAAAAGCCGGTTTTCGGGTGTTGTGCTGTTCCGCTGTTACCGGAGAGGGCATGGAGCAGCTGGAGCAGACTGTTTCCTGCGGTATCAGCGCTTTTACCGGCAATTCCGGCGTCGGGAAATCCAGTATCCTCAACTGTCTTTTGCCCGGATTGCAGCTTGAAACAAACGAGATCAGCGATAAGCTCGGTCGCGGAAAGCATACCACCAGAAGCGTACAGCTGTATCACAGCGGAGAGGGGCTGATTGCGGATACGCCGGGTTTTTCTTCTTTGGATTTTGAAGAAAACGGTGAAAAGATCCCGAAAGATCAGCTTGCGTTCTGCTTTCCCGAGTTTCATGATTATCTCGATCGCTGCAGGTTCTATCCCTCCTGTTCGCATACCGTGGATAAAGGATGCGCGGTGCTTGCCGCGCTGCATGCGGGCGAGCTCTCAGGGCAGCGCCATCAGAGCTACTGCCGTATGTATGAAGAGATCAAAAATATGAAAGAGTGGGATTAAGCTTTTCACCAATCCTTCTTTTCTGCGTATATTATACCGAGGATAATACATATATATGTTTTATCCGGAGAGAATGCCGATGCGGTTTTACCCGGGCGGCTTTCGGGTAATGACGAGATGCAGGAGATGATCGGATTGAAACTGAGAAGAGCAGCCAAAGGTTTTGTCGTTATGGCTTTTGGCGTCGGTTTATTCCTCGCCTATTGTTTCCCCAGCAAATTTATCATTATCGCGCTGGCTGTTATGCTTGTTGCCGCAGGTATTTTTATCATCAAAGCATAAGGGGTGTAATCCATGCGCGTGATCGTGATCAACAGTCCTAAATTCCTGCGGCCGCTGTTCCGGATGTTCTGTAAATAACAAGAAAAGAGAAGTATTGATGGAAGTGTCAAGAATCAGATTGAAAAACCTCAGCAATACGCGCGATCTCGGCGGTTTTCCCGCGGCGGATGGTGCATACATCCGCCCGCGCCGCCTGATCCGCAGCGGAGAATTGAAAAAAGCGGACGAAAACGATATTCTGACATTAAAAAATGAGTATCATGTAAACGCCGTGATAGATCTTCGCATGGATGCGGAGCGTGAACAATCTCCCGATCCGCAGATCGGCGATGCGGAAACCGTGATTCTTCCGATTTTGGACAACAGCTTTTTCGGTATTGCCCGCGATGAGGATTCCATCGATGCATGGATGCGTTTGTTTGAGGATCCTGCCGTGGAACCTGTTGAAGTCTTCAAAGAGATGTATCGCAAATTGATGTTCAGCGATTACGTCAAACCTTTTTATCGGAAGTTCTTCGACGTGCTTCTCGAAGATCGCGATGGCGCAGTGCTGTGGCACTGTTCGGCAGGGAAGGATCGCGCCGGTATTGCTACGGTTCTTGCAATGATGGCATTGGGCGTGCCCAGGGAATATATTTTGCAGGACTATATGATGACGGATGTGTTCACCCGAAAGGAACTTCGTAAGCTCTATTTCATGATCCGGTTTTTTGTACGGGACAAGCGTAAAAAACACTGTTTTCGTGTTTTGCTCGGCGTAAGGGAAATATATCTGCAGCAACTGTTTGATCAGATCGACCGGGATTACGGCGATGATATCGGTTATCTGAGATCTTTTGTGGGTCTTTCAGACGCAGAGATCCTTCAGCTTCGTGAAAAATATCTGTACAAGGGAGAAAAACTATGATTGAAAACAAAGATATCCATATCCGCGATCCGTTTGTTCTTACGGAAGACGGAAAGTATTTCATGTACGGTACCCGCGGCGCAAATTTCGGTCAGTGGACCGGTGGATTTGACGTGTACGTCGGTACGGATCTCCGGAATTGGAGCGATCCGGTGCAGGTCTTTGATTCTGCCGCGTTCGGCATGAACAAGGGCGCAAACTGGGCACCGGAGGTACATAAATTCGGTGATAAGTATTATCTTTTCGCTACTTTTGAGCAGGAAAACGGCAACCGCGGTACGTACGCGCTGGTCAGCGATTCTCCGCTCGGGCCCTTTGTTCCCGCGAGCAAAGGCGCGCTTACGCCGCAGGATTGGTGGAGTCTTGACGGCACCCTTTTTACGGATGATAAAGGAGATCCGTGGCTTGTGTTTTGCCATGAACACGTGCAGATCATCAACGGAACCATGTGCTGTATGCCGTTGGAAAAGGATATGAGCCGCCCGGTCAAGGCTCCGCAGCTTCTGTTCTATGCGATCGATGCATACGGTGCGGTCTGTCATCCAGACCGGGAAAATGAGCACTTTGTTACCGACGGCCCCTTTATGTGGCGCGGTAAAAACGATCGCCTGTATATGATGTGGTCTACAGGAATGGATACCGGTTACTGTCAGTGCCTTGCGGTTTCCGAGGGCGGCGGGGTAGAAGGCCCGTGGAAACAGCTTCCCCCGATCTTTACAAAGGATGGCGGCCATGGGATGCTTTTCCGCACATTTTCCGGTGGGTTGATGCTTGCTCTTCATTGCCCGAATTGCCAGCCGGACGAGCGTCCCGTATTTTACGAGATGGAAGATACCGGCGAAACGCTGCGTATAATAGAAGCATAAAAAGAAAACCGGAAAACAGGATTTCGCTGTCTTCCGGTTTTGTTATTCGTATTTGAAGTTTACAGAAGCGTGGCTTCAAGCATACGCGTAAGCGCGCGCATCTCTTCAATTTCCGATTTTCTTGAAGGCCCGAAGTCCGCAGCGCTGCGGGATCTGCTGAAGATATCGATCGAAAGGCCCTCCAGTGAGAGGTAGTATTTTGCGTTTACGGGATAGCATTGGCATTCAGCCATGGAAAGCGTTCCGATCAGATTTTGGATTTTTTCCGCTCTTTCAGGATCGGACGTGAAACAGCTGCAGAGCTTTATATATAATTCGGGATGGAAATTCGCCATCACGCCGGAAAATCCCGCGCAACCCAAACGCAGCGAAGGCAGAAGGGTAGCTGAATTCGCGTTGAAGATCTTCAGATTGCTGTTTTGTACCGCTTTGAGTTTCTTTTCGATCATCCTGATATCGCAGCATGTATCTTTCAGAAACGAAAACTTGCGGTTTGCAGACAGCTGATGCAGAACGTCCGGCGTAAGCACTCTTTTATACGGATAGGGGCATTCGTATATGCCGAGCGGAATGTCCGGCAGCCTGTCTGCCATGGCAAGCATACGCTGTACAAGAAGGTCGTCGGATTCGTTTTCTGCGGCAAAACGGTTTGCGATAAATACATAGCCGTCGATGCCTGTTTCAATAAAGGCTTCCGCTTCTCTGCGTATCGTTTCCGGTTCGTCTGACGTATTGCCGGAGGCTACCACCGTCATGCCGGAGGGTTTGTTTTTCATAATAAACTTCAGCAGGTCCAGCCTTTCTTCAAAACTCAGGAAAAAAATCTCGCTGGATTGACATATGGCGAAGATTGCAGTTACCCCTTTTTTGTCGTACCATTCAAGGATCTGCAACACCGCGTTATAATCGATTTTATCGTCTTTCGTATAGGGCGTTATCATGGTGGGGAAAACGCCGTTCGGGATAGGATGTGTCATTTGAATCACCTCTTCTTGAAAGTATAAAGCGATTTGCAAAAAAGTCAAGCTGTTTTCTTGCGTGTTTGATGATTTTATGTTAATATGTTACCAATCAGGTCAACAGGACGGTTTTTTTGCAGTATGGGAAAATTCAGCGGATGTCTTCTTGCGTCGGATTTTGACGGTACGCTTGCGGATTCATACGGCCGTATTCCGGATATCGTTCAGGATAAGATCCGATACTATATTAGGGAAGGAGGAGCCTTTACGGTTTGCACCGGACGTACAAAACAGGGGTTTCATCTGTATTCCCCTGCCGTTATCAATGCGCCGGTTTTGCTTGCGAACGGTATCATGGCTTACGATTACGCCGAAGGGAAAACGATCTTCTGCGACGGCGTCGAAAAAAAAGACGCTGCTCTTGTCACAGAACTGTGCGAAGCGTTTCCCTCGCTGTGCGTCGAGCTGTATTCCGCGGGCTTTGATTCCTACGCCATTCGTCCTAACGAGCGAACCGTGCGTCATTTTGAGGCGCAGCGTATTTGCTGGCGTGAGATCGGTACTGTTTCACAGGCGCATATGCCTTTAGTGAAGATCATGCTGAGCTGCGGAAAAACGCTCGGCGCGGAGATACAGCGCTGGCTGGATAAGCGCATAAAGACGTATAACCTGAAATATATCCCGTCAACCGGAGATTACGTTGAGATCATCCGTGGCGGTACGGGAAAGGGGATCGGTCTGTTGAAGCTTGCCCGAGCTATCGGCGTGGACGTAACCCGTGTGTTTGCTGTCGGGGACGGCGAAAACGATCTTGAAATGCTTTCTGCCGCATCCGTGTGCTTTGTACCGGAAAACGGCTGCGCAGCCGCAAAGGCGCGGGCCGATCATATCGTCCGCAGTAACGATATGGGCGCTGTCGCCCATGTGATCGAGCTTTTAGACAAGCGGATCGATTAAAATGGGAATCCGTTTTGCCGCCGGATCTCGTCTGTGATTTCCCGAACAAGCAGAGATGCGGTCCTTGCGAATTCGTAAGCGGGGGAACCCCCGTTTGCGGCGGTATCTCTGAAAAACGCTGCTTCGGCGCCCATGATCTCGTCCCTTGTTTTTTCATATTCCACAAGGTTTGTTCTTCTTCCGTCGACGATCAGATCAATCCCGGTAAGTTGGGAAACGGACGCGATACTGATCGTGCCGTTGTCTCCGATGATCTCGCTCGGAGAATAATTCTGTCCCACCTTGGAGTATATCAGGTTTACGGTAAAATCGTCATATTTCAGCAGCGCCGTGCCGCAGGCGTCTGCGCCTGAAGGCAGAAAACAGGCGTCGGAAACAATGCTTTCCGGTTTGCCGAACAGCGCTGCTGCGAGATAGATATTATATACGCCGATATCCATCAGGCATCCTGCGTGCAGTTCCGGGTTGAAGATGTTCGGCAGTTCCCCGTTGATGTAGGCCGGATAGCGGGAGGATAGCTGGCAGAATACCAGATTCACAGTGCGGATCCTTCCGATGGTTTTCATCTGCTCCCGCAGAAGGTTGAATGCGGGCGTATGGATAGACATGATCGCTTCCGCGTAGACGAGTCCTTTTTCGTCCGCGATCCGGTATAGTTCTTTTTCCTGCGCGGCTGTAGTCGTGAGAGGCTTTTCGCACAAAACATGCTTCCCGTGCTCCAGAAACAGTTTGCTCTGTTGGTAGTGCAGCCGGTTCGGGCTGGCAATATATACGGCGTCCGTCTCTTTGTCTTCAGCCATCGCGGCGAGGTTTGTAAATACCTTTCGCGCGCCGTTTGCCTCGGCAAAGCGTTTTCCTGTTTTTTCCTCTCTTGAATATGCGGCAATATAGTCGATCCCTCCGGCTTTTTTTGCGGCGGAAAGAAACATTTCCGCGATTCTGGATGTGCCGATGCTTGCGAGTTTCATATTCGTCTCCTGTTTTTTTTATAATCATACCATATTTTTTCTTTTTTTTATAGACTTTTTTGAAAATTCAGAGTAAAATAATATATCAGAGGTGAAGTCAATGTTATCTGTGAGACCGTATATTACCAGCGACCGTGAGCAGATCGAAAAAATCTGCCTTGAAAACGCAGGCTGCAACGAGGCGAAGGAAGAAACAAAAAAACTGGTTTTGCTCATTTATTGCACTTACTACCTTGAGCATGAAAAAGAAAACTGTTTCGTAGCAGTGGACGATAACGGCAAAGTCATGGGGTATATCCTGTGCTGCGAGAACTACAATGAATACGAAAAAGCGTTTCTTGAAGAATACGTTCCTCAGGCTGCCACCATCAGCGCCCGCCGCTATGTGGATGCAAAGTTTAATATGCTGAAGTTCGGTATGTTCCGAAAGGATTATCCCGCGCATTTTTATCTGAATGTTCGCACCGATCAGCAGAACGGCGGTATCGGCGGATTGCTGCTCTCCACGCTGAAAGCGCACCTCCGCAAAAAATACGTTCGCGGCATGATGCTGGTGTGCGACGCCGATAATGAGGAACTGATCCGTTTCTTTGAGAAAAACGGATTTAAAGGGATTATGACTACAATGTTCGGCCGCGCAATGGCAATGCCGTTCGATAAATAAAAACTATGGCGATTTCAAAAACAGAACAGCAACAGATTTTTTCATTGATGCGCGCGTGCGGCGATATCATGCTTTCCGCCCATGCGGTGGAGGCGCAATCCGGCGCCATTTCCGTAAAACCGGGCGAAGCGAATTTTGTTACTGTATACGACGTCCGCGTGCAGGAGGTTCTGATCGGGGGGCTCAGAAAGCTGTTTCCCGAAGCGCATTTCTTTGCGGAAGAAAAGGATAATTCTTCCGTTTCCGGCGAAGAGGGGCTTTGCTTTTTTATAGATCCGATCGACGGCACCACAAACTTTATCCATAATATGCAGGCAAGCGCGGTGAGCGTCGGCCTTTACGAAAACGGTTGTCCCGTTTTCGGTGCGGTGTTTGATCCTTACCGGAACGAGATGTTCCATGCCGCGGCAGGGGAGGGCGCTTATCTGAACGACGCGCCGATATCCGTCTCGTCGCGTCCGATACAGAAAGCGCTGATCTCTTTCGGTACCGCACCCTATAATCGTGATCACGCAAAAGATACGTTCGACCGGATGCGCCGGGTGTTTCTGCAGTGCGCCGATCTGCGGCGCAGCGGTTCTGCCGCGCTGGACGTGTGCTACGTGGCCTGCGGGCGTACGGACGCGTATTTTGAAGATGTTTTATCTCCATGGGATTATGCCGCCGGGGCGTTGATCCTAACCGAGGCGGGCGGCAGCATAACCGACTATAATAACGGTATGCTTGCGCCCGGAGATAAGAAATCGGTTTTATGTACCAATAAGTCTCTTCATCAGACGATGCTGGGCTTAATAAATATGTAAATTATTGGAGGAATGAGTACTATGGCAAACATTCTTGACAGATTTAAAGAGACTGTTGAAGAAGTTAAAGAGGCGGTGTCCGGCAAAAAGGTAAAAGTCGGCATCATCGGCACCGGTTGGATCGCGGAAGCGCACGTTGCGAATTATCTCAAATGTGAAGATGTTGAGATCGTCGCCGCTGCGGATCTGATTCCCGGCAAAGCGGAAAAATTCTGCAAGGCCAACGGGATTGAAGGCGTTCGGCTGTATCCGGATCACAAATCCATGATCGACGCTGAGGATCTTGACGCGGTAAGCGTATGCACTTATAACAAGACCCATGCGGAATGCACGATTTACGCTCTTCAGCACGGTGTAAACGTGCTTCTTGAAAAGCCCATGTGCGTTACGCTGGAAGAAGCCGTTGCTATCTGCAAGGCGGAAAAAGCCAGCGGTAAGCTGCTTTCCATCGGTTTTCAGCCCCGTTTTGACGAAAACATGAAGATGCTCAAGAAGATCGTTCAGAGCGGAGAACTCGGGCAGATTTATTACATCCAGACCGGTGGCGGCAGAAGAAGAGGCATTCCCACCCCCTACGGCACTTCCTTTATCGAAGAAAAAACCGCGGGCATCGGCGCGCTCGGCGATATCGGCTGTTATTCGCTCGATATGGTGCTTAACGCCATCGGCTATCCCAAGCCTCTCTCGGTTTCCGGTTATACTTCCGCTTTCTTCGGCAAAGATCCCAACTATTTCACCAATCATCCCGAGTATGCCGAAGTATTCTCTGTGGACGATTTTGCCGCTGCGTTCATCCGTCTTGAGGGCGGCGTGATCCTCGATTTCCGTATCTCCTGGGCGATGAATCTTGATACGCCCGGCGATACGATCATTCTCGGTACCAAGGGCGGTCTTCGCGTACCCTCCACCGAGTGCTGGAACGGCTCTATCGGCGGCCCGCTGAAGATCTATAAAACCGTTGCAGGTGAAGAGATTGAATACGAAGTGCCCGAAAAGAACGATAACGTAGATAATTTCTATAAGAAGATCCGTCTGTTTATCGACGCGGTAAAAGAGGGCGGCGAGGCTCCCGTTCCTTCCTCTCAGATCATCTATAATCAGGCGATCATCGACGGTATCGCCAAGAGCGCGGCTCTGGGCAAAGAGATCACCCTCGATATCCCCGAGATATGATCCGGCAGTTTCTTGAGCTCGGTCAGGTCGTAGGCACGCACGGGGTGCGGGGGGAACTCCGCATCAATCCGTGGTGCGATGATCCTGATTTCGCTTCAAATTTCAAAACTGTTTATTTCGGAAAAAACGGCGAAGATCCCGTAAAAATCAATACCTGCCGCAAGCATAAGAATCTGATTCTGATGCAGCTTGAAGGCATAAACAGCATAGAAGAAGCCGAAACGCTCCGTAATCGTATGGTATACATCCGTCGCAGCGATATCAACCTTGCGCCCGGCGTATGGTTCATAGAAGAGCTTCTCGGATGTAAGGCTCTGGATGCGGACGATCATGAAAAATGTTACGGCGTTCTAACGGATATCAGTAAAACCGGCGCGAACGACGTGTGGCAGATCACTGCGGATAACGGGAAGGATTATCTGATTCCCGCAATAAAAAGCGTTGTGATCGATGCCGACGTTGCGAACGATCGTGTTTATATCCGGCCGTTGAAAGGAATCTTTGACGATGAGGATTGATATTCTTACGCTGTTTCCCGAAATGTGCGAAGCGGTGTACTCGCAGAGTATCCTCGGCCGCGCGGTCAGCGCAGGGAAGCTTCAGGTGTATTCCCACAATATCCGCGATTACACGCTGGATAAGCACAATCGGGTTGACGATACCCCTTACGGCGGCGGAATGGGTATGCTGATGCAGGCGCAGCCGATCTATGATTGCTGGCAGACGTTATGCAATGATCTCGGTAAAAAACCGCATCTTATCTACATGTCGCCGCAGGGCAAAGTGCTTACGCAGGCGCGGGCGAAAGAACTTGCGTCTTATGAGAATCTTGCCCTGCTTTGCGGGCATTACGAAGGTATCGACGAGCGCGTTCTTGAAGAGATCGTTGATGAAGAGATTTCCATCGGAGATTATGTGTTAACCGGCGGCGAACTGCCTGCGCTTGTACTGGTAGATTGCGTTGCGCGTATGGTGGAGGGCGTCCTTCCCAACGAAGAAGCCTATTCACAGGAAAGCCACTATTCCGGTCTTCTGGAACATCCGCAATATACAAAACCTTTTTTATGGAACGGAAAAGAAGTACCTGAGGTTCTCATCTCGGGCCACCATGCCAACATTGAAATATGGAAGCGGCAGCAATCTCTGAAGCGCACTTTTGAACGCCGTCCCGAGCTGCTTGAAGAAGCGTCCCTTACGGAAAAAGACCTGAATTATCTGCAGAAACTTGGTTTTTGCGGCGGGAAAATGGCTTAAATGTAAAATTTGGAAGAATTAATATGGTTAAGTTGCACAAATTCAAAAACGCTGATTTGGGCAGATTTAGATTTTCGAACGAATTATTTTTTTCTTCAAAACTTTGATTGACGCTTTCAATCTTTGTGATATAATATTATTAAACAGTGTTATCCCGGAAGGAGATTTGATAATATGGTCTACAGAGATATCGTCGTTCAAAACCAGGTAGGTTTACATGCCCGTCCCGCTACGTTCTTCATTCAGAAGGCAAATGAGTTCCGTTCTTCCATTTGGGTTGAAAAAGAAGAGCGCAGAGCCAACGCCAAGAGTCTGCTGGGTGTGTTATCCCTCGGCGTTACGGGCGGTGCGGATATCAGAATCATTGCCGACGGTCAGGATGAGAACGAGGCTGTTGAAGCGCTCTCCAATCTGGTGATCTCCGGATTCGCTGAATAAAGACTGAATATACGAAATCGGTGTATCGGCATTGCGTTGGTACACCTTTTTTGTTTTTATGTGCATAACAAAGGTGATTATTTATGACCAAATTGGAGGAACTCCGGAAAAAGGCGATGGCCCTTCCCGATGCGCCCGGCGTATATATTATGAAAAACGCCCGCCGAGAGATCATATACATTGGCAAGGCAAAGGTATTGAAAAACCGGGTAAGCCAGTACTTCGGTTCGCAGAACAATCATACCGAAAAAGTGCGGCAGATGGTTGCGCATGTGGATGATTTTGATTATGTGATTGTGGGCAGCGAATTTGAAGCGCTGGTTCTGGAGTGCAGCCTGATCAAACAGAATAAACCGAAATATAACATTCTGTTGAAGGATGATAAAGGATATCATTACGTAAAAGTAACAAATGACAGCTGGAAAATGCTGTATGACGTCAAACAGAAAGAGGATGACGGCGCCAGATACATCGGCCCGTATACCGGCGGAGAATCGATCTCTTCCGCGGTAAAGCAGGCGTATGATATTTTTATGCTGCCGCATTGCACCAAGGTTTTCCCGCGCGATATCGACCGTGCTGCAAGGCCGTGCCTGAATTATTATATCAAGCTCTGTGCCGGCGCCTGCAAAGGATTGGTATCGCAGGAAGAACACAACGCCGCCGTAGACGACGCCGTAAGATTTATTCAGGGCGGAAAAACGGAATACCTGCGCGAAGCAAACCGTTTGATGCAGGAAGCTTCCGATAATATGGAATTTGAAAAGGCGATCCGTTTGCGCGATCGTATCCGCGCCATTGAAAAATCTTCGCAAAGGCAGTATATGGTAAGCTCCAACTGTAAGAATCAGGATGTGTTCGGCGTTGCAAGTCTCGGTAAAAAAACATGTATCAATGTGATGCAGTTCCGTGAAGGGACTTTTGTGAATACGCATACGTTTATCTTGGATCGGTTTGAGAATCCGCAGGAGGATTATGCGGAGATGATCCCCAACTTTTATGCTTCCGCTGCGGATTATCCCGATCGTATCTGCATCGATCTTATGCCGTTGCAGCCGGAGTTCCTTGAACAGTATTTTTTTTCACAGGCAGAAAAAAAGGTAACGCTGTATGTTCCGCTCTCCGGCGAAAGTAAAGCATTGCTTGAAACCGCAAAAAAGAATGCATCGGAAAAGCTTGCCCGTGTTCTATCTTTTAATGATAAGAAAAATGCCGCTTTAATCGAGCTGCAGGAAGCGCTCGGCCTTGAAAAGCTGCCGGCGTATATCGAATCATATGATATATCCAACACCGCCGGGCAGGAAAATGTTGCGGGTATGGTCGTGTTTGTAAACGGTCGCCCGCTGAAGCGGTGCTATAAGCGTTTTCGCATCAAATCCTTTGAAGGGCAGGATGACTACCGTTCTCTTCACGAGGTACTGGAGCGCCGCATTATCGAATACACAAAAGAGAAGGAGTACTGTACTGCGGAGGGGTTCGGCAGAAAACCGGATCTGATCCTGCTCGACGGCGGTATCGGGCAGGTGAATGCCGTAGCGCCTTTGTTCAAAAAGTACAATTTCGACGTTCCTCTTTTTGGAATGGTAAAGGACGGTAAGCACCGTACCCGTGCGATCGCCTCCGGCGGGGGAGAGATCACGATCAACGATAATCGTACCGTTTTTTCTCTTGTATCGCAGATTCAGGAAGAAGTACACCGTTATGCCATCACGTATCATCACACGCTGAAAAAGAAAAACACGCTTGAAGTCACTCTGACGCAGATTGACGGCGTTGGACCGAAACGCGCGCGCCTGCTGATGGATCGTTTTAAAACGCTGACGGCCATCAGCAAAGCGGAGCTTGACGATCTCATGAGCGTTCCGGGGGTGAGCGCTCCGGCTGCGCAGAGCGTTTATAACTATTTCCGCAAGCCGGAAAATCGCTGATATTCGAAAAAAATAGTATGAATCCGTCAGAATCCGAAAATAAGGGTTGACAAAACCATGGTTTTGGTGTGATAATAATATATACTGTTACGTTCGGAGGAGAAGTATGCGCATCGTTTCGGGCAGCGCGAGAGGCAGAAAGCTGTTTGCGCCTGTGGGGATGGATATCCGCCCCACTACAGACAAGGTGAAAGAGGCTATGTTCAGCATTGTTCACTTTGATCTCCCGGGGACGCGCGTACTCGATCTGTTCGCCGGAACCGGTCAGCTGGGGCTGGAAGCCCTGAGCAGGGGAGCGGACTTTGTGTGCTTTACCGACGCATCCCGAAAAGCGGTGGAACTGATCAAAAAGAATATCGAAGTTACCGGTTTTCGCAGCCAAAGCAAGGTGCTTCTGTGTGACGCCTATTCATTTTTGGCTTCCTCGCCGGATACTTTCAATATCGTTTTTCTTGATCCGCCGTATGAGAGCGGTATGTGCGAAAAGGCTGCTGCTCTTCTTCCCCGGGTTTTGTCGAAGAACGCTGTGGTTGTATGCGAAAGCCGTCCGGACGAGCTGATGCCGCAGACCCTGGGGGAATTGCGGATCGCAAAAGAGTATAAATATTCCAATATAAAGCTTACGGTTTATCGTAATTTACCCCCGGAGGAATAAGAATGGCGTCTATCGCAGTTTGCCCGGGTAGTTTTGATCCCATAACCATCGGGCATTTGAATATTATCTCACGCGCGGCGAAACTGTTCGACAAAGTAATTGTTGTTGTGATGGTCAATTCCCGCAAAAACGGCATGTTTACGCCGGAAGAGCGTATGGATTTTATACGCCGCAGCACAAAGGATATCCCGAATGTTGAGGTAGATTATTACAGCGGGCTCCTTGCCGATTATGTGAATCAGAAAGGCGCAGTCGCCATTGTAAAAGGCTTAAGGGTTCTTTCGGATTATGAAGATGAGTTCAAGCAGGCGCTCACAAATAAAAAGCTTGCAAAAAATGTGGAAACTATTTTCCTTGTCACAGATACGGAGTATATGTTTTTGAGCTCCAGTATTGTGAAAGAAGTTGGATCGCTGGGCGGAGAGATCAAAGATTTCGTTCCCCCTGAAATAAAAGATGATATCATCAAAAGAATCAGAGAAAGGTGAAAAAAATGAGTGTAGAAGATTTACTCAATCAGATCGAAGATTTACTTGAAGAGGGCAAGGGTTCTCTGCTGGGCGGCGGTAAGATCAAAGTGGACGCTGACGCGATCCGCTCCATCATTTCCGAGATCCGTATCAGCATGCCTGATGAAGTGATCCAGGCAAGAAAGATTGCCGCCGAGCGTAAGGTGATCCTTTCTCAGGCCAGCGATGCTGCGGAGCTTAAGCTCAAGCAGGCGGATATCCAGGCGAAAAAGCTGGTAGAAGAGCACGAGATCACCAAGAATGCCGAAGTAAACGCGCAGGAGATCATTAACGAAGCAAAGCGTCAGGCTTCCGAACTTGTTGAAAAAGCGAAGGCCAATTCCAACGAGATCGTTTCCAATGCGCAAAAGTGGGCTGCGGAACTCAGAAATAACGCCAGCAACTTTGTTGAAACGATCATGAACGAAAGCGATCAGATCCTTTCGCAGAGCATTGATGATTTCTCCAAGAGTCTGAACAAGGTTCGTATTGCGTCTCAGCAGCTGAAAACCGCAACTGCGAAAAAGACCGGCGCAAACTGATTCACGTATTTACGTAAGCTTACCTCGCATATATATTGTGCGAGGTGTTTGTTTGTGTACCGTTCACGGTTTCAATCAGAGCTGACTGTTTATTTTGTAGTGCTGAAAGCGTTCTTGCTTATAACGCTGCTTCTGGTTGCGTGCGATCGAAAGGTAAAACCTTCGGGGCAAGAACCTGATCCCGCTCAGATTTGCCGGCAGTTTCTTGTTCAGCACGGCTGGCTTCCTGCCGAATATCCCTGCGAGATCGCTTCTGTTCATATCCCGCAGGTTTTTGATAAGGTTTATTTCAACTATAACGCGCTGCAGAAGGAACAGGGATTTGATCTGTCTGCGTATTGCGGAAAAACGGTGATGAAATACGTTTTTTGTCTGACTGCATATCCCCCGGATCCGGCCGCGGATGTTAAAGCGACGATCCTTTATTATCACGGCGCTGTGATCGGTGGGGATATTTCAAGCACTGCGTTGAACGGATTTATGTACGGTTTGCTGCCGCGGGAAAGGAGTCCTGATGGAAAAAATCAGATTAGATAGATTTCTGGCTTCTCAGCTGAACTGCTCCCGCGCAGACGCCAAGAAATTGCTGCGGGAAAAAATGATTACCGTAGATGATACCGTTCAAATAAAAGGCGATTATTTGTTCGATCCGGCTGTTTCCGTCGTCCGAAAAGACGGCGCTGTAATCAATTATGAACCGTTTGTGTATATCATTCAAAATAAGCCAGCC
>CAMOVW010000046.1 GCA_946627725.1 uncultured Clostridia bacterium | reverse complement strand
ATTTCCACCCCCGCCGTATCGCTGGAGGGCAAAAATCTGTGGCTGGTGCGCTCGCTCCCCGTTACCCCGTGGCAGGCGCTGCGGGCAAAGCTGGCCCCGCAGCTGATCCTCACCCTGCCCGCCATGGCTGTGTGCCTTGGGTGCGGCGCGTTTGTGCTGCGGGCACAGCCGCTTGCGGTTTGCGCCGCCTGCCTCACTGCCCTTGCCTACGGCGTGTTCAGCGCCATGTTCGGCCTGTTTCTGGGCATTAAAATGCCGCTGTTGGATTGGACCAACGAGACCATTCCCATTAAGCAGAGCATGAACGTGATGATCTCGCTCTTCGGCGGCTGGGGCTACGGCCTGCTGCTGGGCGGCGGTTATTTCCTTGCCCGGGCCTTCCTTCCCGCCGCCGTATATCTCGCCGTGTTCTTCGTCCTCACCGCCGCGGCAAGCCTGCTTCTGTGGCGCTGGCTCAAAACCAAAGGCGCCGCCCTCTTTGCGGCGCTGTAATATACTTAAAGAGGGGGGATGTGATCTGTGCGAAGTATAAAAAAATCGCTGTGTCTGCTGTTGTCGCTGCTGTTTGCGGGGGCGGGGCTTGCCATGCTCTCCGGCTGCGGCGGGCATAAGCACAGCGGTACGCTGCAATCTCTGCGCACGGACGCTACCGATATCCCCTGCTGCGGCGTTTACCTGTGCGAAAGCTGCGGCGAAACCTATGAGGCGACCGTTACCTATGAAACCGCCGGTCTGCCGGTGGTCAATATGGAGGGTTCTCTTGATGGGATCTCAAAAACGGACAAAGTAACGGTTTCGGTGACTTATAATGGAAACGTCAGTTTTACCTCCGCCGCAACGCTGAAATGGCAGGGCGGTGCCACGCTGGAATATCCGAAAAAGAACTACAGCCTGCAGTTTGTTACCGCCGGCGGCGGCAAAAACAAGGTGGCCCTGCGCGAGAGCTGGGGCAGCCAGAGCAAATATTGCCTTAAAGCGAATTGGGAAGATTTCGGCGGCACGCGCAATCTTGTGGCCGCCGCCATCTGGGGCGATATCGTGCATTCCCGTGGGATCGCCGATCGGCTCGATCCGCTGGTGAACGGCGGCGCGGTGGATGGCTTCCCGGTGCTGCTGTATCTCAACGGCGCGTATCAGGGGCTTTATACGCTGAATATGCCCAAAGATCACTGGATCTTCGGCATGACGAAAAAAAACACCCCCGAGGGGCTTCTGTTCGGCGAGGAGTGGAGCGATTCCACGTCGCTGCGGGCGCTGATCCCGGAGGTGTCCGACCCCGCCGCTGTGGGCTGGGATGTGGAATACAGCGCCGTGAACGATCCCGCTCCGCTTGCCGCGGGCATGAACCGGCTGATCGGCTTTCTGCTCGAAAACGACGGCCCCGCGCTGAAAGAGGGGCTTGCGGCGTATACCGACGTGGACCGCACCATCGATTACCTCTTGTATATCCTGTTTATTCTCGGCGCGGATAACACCGGCAGAAACATCCTTTGGGCAACCTTCGACGGCGAAAAATTTATTCCCTCCGCCTATGATCTGGATAATACGTGGCGAGGCGGCTTTACCGGCGCCGCAAAGAAACTTGCGGAGGATTGGACCTCCGGCGACGCGCTGCGGGGCAACCTGCTCTTTGACCGCCTTTTGGATAACTACCCCGAAGAGATCGCCGCCCGCTACG
This sequence comes from uncultured Clostridia bacterium, assembly GCA_946627725.1. Classification (GTDB taxonomy): domain Bacteria; phylum Bacillota; class Clostridia; order Oscillospirales; family Acutalibacteraceae; genus RUG806. The sequence goes on along the minus strand of CAMOVW010000046.1, from coordinate 15,012 downwards.
CCGCGCTGCGGCAGGGCCCCCTCTCCGCGCAGAACGTGGAGCGGCGTTTTTCCGCCCATCTGGCGCAGATCCCCGATTACGCCCGCGCCGCCGAACGCGACCGCTGGCCCTCCCAGCCCGATAACGCCGACGCCGCCCTCGACCGGTTTATGGATTTCTTCAACGCCCGCTGCCAAGCCCTCGACGCCCGGTTCGGACTTTGAAAAGACAAGGGGACGGTTCTATGTCTTTGCATGCAAAGACATAGAACCGTCCCCTTGTCTTTTTTTTAGGCCTCCCTCAACCATTTTTCAACGAAGGCTTTTGAAACGCCGGTCAGGCGGGTGAGTTGGCGGATGGAGACGCTGTTTTCATGGCATCGTATTATGGCGCTTCTTTTTTCTTCGTCCGAAAACCGTTGAAAATCCGCAACCGAAGCAGCGCCGCAGGTTTGCCTTATGATCTCCCTTGCCGCGTCCTCTGTTAAACGATATGAGGTGCTGGATTCAACATCCATGCATAATTTGTTTGTGGGGGATTTGTGAAAATCAAAAAACGGTTGGCTTCCGAAGTGCTGCAGCGGGTATATGATATCGGTGATAAAGGAAGGAGAAAACGACGCTTCTCCGCGCAGGTATTCCGGGTAACTGCTGAATCTGTAATTCAGATCTTCACACAGCCCGGCGCGCAGCGGGTTATAATGAATATAACAAATCACCGTTAAAAGGTATTCGTCGTCTTCTACCGGTTCGCTTTTGAAACGATCTTGAAACAGATGGCCGGTGCGCTGGTATTTTGCGTTGTACCAATATACGTATTTGCCTTCTATTCTCTTGAAGATCTCCTCCAAGGGTTTTTCTCCGGTTTTGATCAGCAGATGGATATGGTTGCTCATCAGGCAGTAAGCGTAAACGGAAAAACCGCAAAACTCTTTCACGTCTTTTAAAATATATAAAAATTTGATTTTGTCTTCATCGTAATCAAAAAGGTTTTGCTTGTTGTTTCCGCGAAGTATGATATGGTAAATTCCTGTGTTGCTGGTTTCTCTTGCTGTTCTGGGCATTCTGATCACCTCGATTTGATTATAAAGAATTGCAGAACAGAAGTCAATAGGGAAGCCGGTGAAAAGACAAGGGGACGGTTCTATGTCTTTGCGCACAAAGACATAGAACCGTCCCCTTGTCTTTTCTGTCGGAAATTGTATAAAATGATTCGGGTTTGTGTATTATTCATAAACCCGAAATTTTTTTTACAACTTCTGTTAAGGTTTTTTATCGATTTTATACGAAAAAAGAATGTCATTTTTTTATAGCTTCCGAGCACGAAAAACTGTTGATTTTTACTTAAAAAAAATATATAATATGATTGCAATATTGTAAATTAGGATCATAGGGCCTTTTGCGCCTTCTCGCTCTTAATTTATAACGTTTACATATACTTGCAAATACACATGCAAAGGAGAAATGAAAATGAACAAAGCATCCGTTTCAAAGAAAACGCTCAGTGTGTTTCTTTCCGTGCTGATGATGCTGTCCTGCTGCGCCTCGGTGACCCCGTGGCTGGCGGATACGTTCGGGCTGAAAGCTGATGCGGCATCGACAGAAGCACAGTGGAATACTTTGGCCACATCTATTAATGTTGCAATTAGCAAAGCTGGAAGTACAACTAATGCTTTCAAGTATACATTTGCTAATACAACAACTGCGACTCGAACAATTACAGATACCACCGATAGAGGCGTATTATTTGCAGTAGTTTATAACCTTGCGCAATGCATCCGGAGTGATGTAGTGACAGGGTCTACTGCAAATTCAAACGGAAGCCGACCCGCTACACTGAAAACTCTTATTGAGGGTAAAATTGATTCTCATTTTACTGATACTACTGTAAGATCGAAATTGAAGGATATTGCAACGGTATTATGTAGTTATTATGGTGATAATAATAGTAACGGTGATTTTCAATATTACTATGACGGGAATTCTCGAGGAGGCCATGTAAAAGTAGACGAAGGGTATAAGTTTACTGGCATTGGTAGCGATCCTTCTCCTAACGGTGGACTTGGTAATGCTACAGTAAACAAGATTGTTGTAGAAGTAAGTGCTAAAAGAGCAGTTTATAACTATGACTCAATTAATGACGTAGGGAATCAAGTCAATACCTCCTTTACCATGACATATAGTTATGGATTGGGGAGTGATAGTTGGGGCAAGAGAACATTAGGAACAGGTACACTTTATACCAGTGGATGGTACTATTATTCTGCAGCACCAACGATAAGTGGTTATTCTACATCTAACTCAAATATTTCATATGTAAAGAATTATTTGAATTATTTTAAGCAATCTGTTACCTATACCAGTGATGGTGGATCTCAAACTTCCATAACAAGCGAACGTGTACAAGCGGATCCATTCGGACAATTTGCAGATTTGACGGCTGCTCAGGCTGCTGTTACTGCAAATACCAACGCATATAATGCACTTTGGAACAGTGGCTATTGGTCCTTGTCTGATACATTAGATGTTAATATCATAAACCATTTCGGTGGACAGTATACCACTGTCGCAGGAGAGACTGTTGATTCTACTGCATTTACAAATGCTGTAGATACCTATAGGGCGGCGTGTGAAGATTCTCTGAATTACTACAACTGCAAACCCTACGCGCAGAACATCGGGCAGTATTCTCTTGCCACCGGCGCGAATACGCTGGATCGCAACAGGCTTTCGTTCTATCGCAATCCCGAAACGAATGAAGTCGAAGATCCCTTTGACCTTGAGTACATGACAAAGGCGCAGGCGAAGACCCTTTGGACGAGTATCCGCGGCTGGCTTGATTATATTGAAGGGATTTACGGCAAAGTGGACGGCAACGTGACGGACGGCACTGCTTCCAAGGGTCTGAAAAAGCTCTTCACCGTGGACGGATACTATCATACCGACGTGGTAAATCTTCTGACACTGTTGGAGGATTACTATGAGTATTACGATCTGGTTGCGCTGAAAGCTCTGATCGACGGCTTTGTCGACCAGTATCAGGTTCCCACCGAGGATGGTGTGGACGTTTCCGCGGGCAGCTATAAATTCCGCGATAATAACCCCGAGAGTGAGAACTACGTTTCCGATCATGATCTTGAAGTTCTTTATGCCCAATTTTTCGGTTATGTGACCACCCTTAACAGGGATGATAAGTTCTCCAGAAAACTGAAGTTCTACGTATTCGGCAACGCCAACTTCGATGAGGATCCCGACGTTGCGTACGTGGAAACGGTGCGCGATTATCTCAGGTATGAGGTAAAGCGCAGGGACTTTGTAATGGAGCTTGCTCCGTTTATTACGCACTTTACGGAGCGTATTTACATGAACCTCGGTTCTCTTACTGTGAACCAACTTCAGAATTATATCAAAGAAGATCAGGCGATGTATGAGGAGGTATATAACTATACATTCGTGGATGATGAAGGGAATCAGCTTTACAGAACCATGATCACCGGGTATCAGGATAACGGAGATCCGATTCTGGAAAATGTTCCCATAACTACCGAACTTCTTGAGTATACGGATAGCTACCCCTACTGCTACAAAAATGTATATAGCAGATATTATAATACTGCGAATACAGGCGAGTTCAATGATAATCCTTTGGCCCGCGCAGATTTCCTGCAGCACATCGGTACCTTTAACGAAGATCTGCAGTCTTATATCTATCGTTTGTACGCGCAGCTCAACGTGATCCTCACCAACCGTATCACGGACGCGATGAACGCTACTCACGACGGCGATCCCAATCTTGAGGTTACCCTGAGCAACTTCTCTTCCATTAAAACGATGCTGGAGCGCGCGCTGCAGTTCTATACCACGCTTACAGACCCTGTTTATGAAACAGATGGCGACGGCAACCCGACCGACAAGCAGATCGGCGTGCACATGTTCGATTATCTGAAGAACGCCAGCAACAACTACGCCGCCATGTATATGAACGAGGGCGCTGCGGGCTTCTACAGCGGCGCATCCTCCTATGGCGCTGCGTTCCAGAATACCCAGCTGCACTTTACGCAGAACGTGAGTATCACCACCAACACCGGCACCACGTGGACGCTGGAAGCTGCTTATAATAAGCTGAAAGAGTGCGGTCTGCTTGCCAAAGTACAGACCTTTGTAAACAGTGGCGGTCTTGCCAATTGGGCGCAGGAGCATTATTACAACACCTCTGACGGCAGCGCTGCCGCCGGATACAAGTTCACAAAGCCCGAGGCCTATCTGGTACGTCTGCCCTATGCGGGCGACCTCGGTCGCGGCAATAACACCGTAGCCAACGATACCTACACCGTTACAAATAAGATGGTTGACGATCTGGTAGCCCAGCTCGATACCTTCCTCAGCAGTCAGGATATGGTCGCCATCCTTTCCAACTTCATTAAGCTGGATGAAGACAGTTCCATGATCACCGGCCTTACCTTGAGTGAGTACGTGATGAAGCTGCTGGGCGAAAAGCTGTTTACCGATAATATCATCAATACCCTTATAAATCTTGCTTTCCCGAAAATTACCTCCATGCTGGAGGATCTTTGGAACGGATTGGATGGTTACGAAATCGGAAAGATTCTTATTACATTTAATCTGTATACTTCTTCAAAGGGCGAGACGATTTATCAACTTGCAAATAATTTGGGCTTGTCAGTATATCCCGATAAGTTAGCGAATTGCCTCACAAACAGCCAGCTTGCCAGTGCAAAAGCTGCGCTTGCTGATACCACTATCATCAACTCTGATGGGAAGAACAGAGCCAAGGATTGGGAGAACCTGCTTGCGAAACATCCTTATGTTGATCCGGTAACGGGAGAAACCGATCCTGAAAAGCTGGGGTTAAACTGGGGTGTCAGCGATTACGATTATGATACGTATGCTGCCAGTGACAGTACGCCGACCTATGAAGAATGGTTTGCGGCAAGGGCCTCTCGCTTTAAAATTGCACTTTCCGGTGTTCTCAGCGGATTGGATAAGTTGATTACTGTCGTATTCTCCGGTATCAATTACAATCAGCCGAACGAGATACAGAAGGCTGCCTATGTGAACAGTATTCGTGCCGATCTTGTGAATATTGAAATTCAGGGTATTAATGGTTATTCTCGTATTGTAGTACCGCTGTTGGAGATGCTTGGATGCGATTGGTCGGCTCCGGGTAATCTCACTTCACAGCAGCGTCTTGATAACGGTTATATCCTTGAACCGGGTACAGTTAGTTCTACTCTCACCACTACCTCAAAAGTAGTAGACGCAATTTTTAACCCAATTGTTAAATTTGTTACGGAAGACGTAGCGTCTGCTCCGATCAGCGAGGTATTGGAATTATTGCCAAATCTGCTGTATTTCCTTGCGTTTAATACAATTGATACATTACTTAATGATTTGAAGATCTATATTACCAATGGTAAACTGCAGCCTTTTGGTTGGGATCTTATCAACCTTGATATCCCCACAATACTCGGTTGGAGTTTCGTTGCAAGTGCGTTACCTGATGGTATTTCTTCAGACGGCGATAAGGTTACGATTGAGCTATTTAAGCTTCTTGGGGCCAGCAGCATAAACGAATTGATTACTGCTGTAGATATCTCGGATATCAATGCTATTATTTCACTGATCTTGTCATCTGTGATCAAGGATGGCGGAGATTTGGAGTTGCCGATTGTTGATGTTGGTTCTGTGCTTGCCAGAACAGTTCTGCATCGCAATTATTCTACGAAAGCACTCAATTCATCAAATAATACTTATAGTCGGTACTGGTTTGATACAGATAAGGCCGATATGTTCTACGATATCATTTCGTGGATTGGCAAGGCCTTCCAGAACGATTCCTTCGTAGATCAGCTGGTTGCCATTATCACGAGCTCCAACAACCAGCAGGATGCGCTTGTAAAAGAACTGCTGCTTGGCGTTAAGAATTCCGGCCCCGCGCACTTTGTGCTCGGCCTTGTGGAGCTCTTCCAGCCGAAGGCACGCGCCGGCGTCAGCAGCACCAGCGTATGGGCGAACACCACATATATGCCTGCGCAGTACACCTGGTACGGCAAAGACAGCGCCCAGAACGATATGCAGAATCTGGGTATCTCCAAATTCCTTTACGTCGCTTACCAAAACGACTGGACTTACGTTAAAGCGAATACCTTCGTTGAAAACGCGGATACCATCCTCTCCAAGCTCTTCGAGCAGCAGCTCACGGAGAAGGAAATCAACTCCTTTGGGGAACTTGTTCTCAGCGCCATCAACCTTGCTTGGTCCAACGAAGCCATCACCGCGGTGCTCCGTCTGCTGGTGCTCATCGGCAACGCCACCCAGAATGAGCTTCTCAGCTACATCATCGGCCGCTTCACCGAAAACGGCATGGATCTGGGCGAGTGGTACAAAGCCTTCGGTTACCTGTTCCCCGAGATCGTGGAGCAGGATGTGGAAACCGGCGAGGTTGACGAAAACGGCGATCCCGTTACCGTGAAGCAGATGCCCGAAAATCTGATCCCCGGCAACCCGGGTTACACCAACGTATTCACCAACCTTTCCGTAAGAGCCAACCCGGATTATGAAGAAGACCTCAACGAATCCGGCGAAGACAGAAATAAGAACCAGAAATACATCTGGACTTACAACGGCACCGAACTGGTAGACGCCGCCAATGCCGAAGGCCATCAGGCCGACCGCCAGACCTTCCAGGATATCCTTACCTATATGCTGGCAGGCGGCAGCGGAACCAAGGGCGGTATGATGCCCGCCATCGATATCTTCCTGTCCGGCGATCTGGGCGTATTGTTCCCGCAGGAGAACGGTACCTCTCTGCTGAAGGTATACGGCTCCAACGGTTACGACAGCTCCATCGTTCCGCTGTTTGAGGCGCTCGGCATGAACGAGCTTCTCACCGCGGAGGATTTCAAGGGCTTTGCCAACAGCGTAGGCCTTGCCGATAACCAGTTTGTAAACGGCAGATATATGCTGCGCCAGAGCGAGTTCGATTCTATTGCTTCCGAGCAGATGAAGGTAGAATACCTGTTCAACGTAGCGTTCGGCTTCCTTGAAAAGATTATGGAGCCCGAATACGTTGAAAAGACCAACGACGACGGCACCGTTGTTCTGGACGACAACGGCCAGCCCGTAATGGAGCCCGTTTATAACAACCTTGTAAAGCAGCTGCTCACCACCGTGCTGCCCAGCCTGCTCTACTTCCTGCAGTCTAACGGTCTGAGCGTTGCCGTGCGCAACCTGCTGCAGCCCGTGCTTACCATCGTTGACGCCGTTCTGCCCATGTTCAACATCAATATCGACGACCACTCCGCGCTGGACGGTAAGAACGGCACCCCGCTGGACGGCCTTCTCAACGAGCTGATCGGCCGCTTCGTGCTGCCGCTGCTGGGTATGAGCGGCGACCGTAAGATCGCGCAGGATGGCGAAGGCAATTACCTGTACGAGACCGATTCCCTCGGCAACCCGCTGAAGGATTCCGCCGGTAACGTGATCTATATCTACGACGACGATTACGGTATCTCGCTGAAGGATCTCAGCTTCCACGCCCTTGCAAACGTGATCGAAAAGCTGACCGGTCTCAACATGGAGCCGCTGGTATACGGCCTTGACGCGATCTGCTCCGCTTACGAAGCCGCGCCTGTGAATTCGGCTTCCGAGATGAGCACCAACGCCCACTGGACCTCCACCGGCGCCCGCACGTCGTTCAAGAGATATCAGTTTATCGCAACCGATCCTTATTATAATATTGTAAAAGATCCTGAAACCGGCGTTTCCACCGTTACCGGCAATCCGAAGGACGTAAACGATCCCGCAAACGTGATCACCATCATCCTTTCCATGGTGCTGGATCTGGTTCTGGAAGAAACCAGTAAGTCCCCGGTTCGCACCGCCGTAACGGATTCCGAAGGCAACCCCGTATATATCAAAGATCAGAACGGCAACACCACCACGATGATCGAGTATACCTATACCACCGTGGACGGTAATCAGAAGTATTATTCCAACGCCGAAGCCGTTGTGAACCTGATCAAGCTGTTTACCGACGCCGAAATCATCGATTTCATCCCGATGGTAGTAAAGGCCATCCGCGACCTTGGCTTTACCACCGCATGGACCATCACGCCCAACTGGAGTTACTTCGACGATCTTGACCGCGCTGAGTACGATCCCGATACCGGCGATCTGATCCGCACCAACCGCCGCACCACGGAGCAGCTGATCAGGGAAGCCACCGAGAGCGACAACAGCATGATCAATACCCCCGTGCGCACCATCTATTACCTGCGCTACGCGGAGAACTTTGCCCCCAATACCAACCTCTGGAGCCGCGAGCTCGCCACCTACCTTGATACCAGCCTTTCCGATCTGGTGGATTGGATCATGGCGGACTTCGTAGTGAAGGAAGAGGGCGCAACGCTGGGCAGCTACGTTGAAAACCTGCTCACCGGAGAAGGCGGCCTGATCAAGAAGGGCGTCATCAACACCATCAACGCCGCCCTGCGCGATAACGTCGGCAGCGCCGTTGCAAAATTCGCCGAGCTGCTGAACATCTTTATCAGCTTTGACGTAAACTACTGGGCAAACGATCCGTATCCGGAAGCGGAAGAAGACGAAGCCCTCTCCCTTGAACAGTTCGGCAGAGATCTTGCCAAACTCTTCACCCCGCTGAACGAAGTGCTTACCTGGCTGCTTGCCGGTAACGATATGGCCTTCTTCCACAGCTACAAGACCACCGGCGGCTATACCGAATACGTGATGAACGAGGCCGACCGTGTTGCCGATTACGGCGATATCAAGGATCTGCTTGTTCTGCCCGGCGGTCAGGGCTACTGGGTAGCGCTGGTTCCGCTGCTTGAGGCGCTGGGCATTCAGCTGCCCATGAACGCAGACGGCACGGCATATAAGTACCTGCGCGAGACCGAAGGCGCCAACGCCGGACGCATATATTACATGAACGAGGGCGTTAAGAAGTACGCCGAAGGTACCGAGATCCTTACGGACGTTGTTGTGGCCATCCTTTCTCAGGTAGAAGGCTGGATGCGCGGCGAAGACCCGATGAACCTCGGCGATAACCTGATCGACTGCGTACTGAACCGCCTTGCCAATATCTTCTACTTCCTGAACGCAAACGGCCTTGTAACGCTGGTTGTGAACCTGCTCAGCCCGCTGGTGCCGCTGGCCAACGCCATCGTGCCCATGATCTTCTCCGATCTCGGTATTCCGGAGCAGGGCCTGGATGAGGACGACGCCGCTTACGAGACCCGCAAGTTCATCGTACTTGTGGATGAACTGCTGGATGAACTTCTCTATACCGAAAAGACCGTAGAACAGCTGAACACCGAAACGGGTGAGATCGAAGAGATCACCGAAAAGACCCCGATCCTGCCCGCCAGCTTCAGCATTGTGGATCTGAACCTCTACAATATCTTTGAAGTGATCAAGGATATCACCGGCCTCGATATCAACGGCGCCGTTACCGCAAACTTCTACATCAACGGTGAAAACGGCGAAGACGGTATCGAATACAGCTACAACTATCTGAAGAGCTTCTTCCTCGGCGATATCTCCATGCATGATTCCGCCAACGGCGACAAGTACTTCCGCATGGATTTCAACGATGAAGAATCCCGCGCAGACTTCATCACCATTCTGCTTTACACCGTAATGGACGTTGTGAACAACGCCATCACCCCCGGCACCAGCAACAATGAGTTCTTTGTAAACATCCTTGGCAAAACCGAGAATGAAGAAGGCGAAGAGATCGTTGATACCGCTCTGGGCCAGAAGAAGCTGAATGACCTGTATAACATCATCCACGCCAAGGTGGAGGGCTACGAAGGCTACGATTGGTTCTACTTTGATAAGGACGCCAGAGACGCCTATTATGCCCATACGCCCGAAACCGAATACGGCGCAACCCTGCAGCTGAAACTCCAGCGCATTCTGGAAGCCCTTGCCGACGGCGGTTATCAGGTGGATTGGAACGACACCACCATGAAGTACCTGCTCACCGGTTACCTGAACTACACCGATACCAACCTTTGGGATGAGGGCACCGCCCGTCAGGTGGAAGCCCGCTTCGGCGAGATCGTGAAGCTGGCTGTGGAAGCGCTTCTCGGCGAAGGTCAGGATCTCGGCAGCTACCTCACCGGTATGCTGGAAGATTTTGAGCTCTACTCCAACCGCTATATCGTAATGCTGGGCGCGCTGCTCGGCAACCTGCTCAGCGGTATCCCCGAAAACGTAGCGGAGCTGCTTTCCGCCGCCGTACCCGGCTTCGACGCCAACTACTGGAATCAGTACGCCGGCAAAGCCGTGGAAGACGAAGAGCATCCCGCCGGAACCATCGAAACGGATGAAGACGGCAAAGAGACCGAGTATATCGCGCTTGAGCTCTATACCTCTAAAGAAGAATTCGTAAATGAATTCGTAAGTCTGTTTGAACCCTTCGGCTATCTGCTGGATTGGCTGCTTGTGGGCGAAAACAAAGGCCTTGAACTCTTCTACGTGGTAGACGGCGTTAAGAACGATACGCCCGCCATCAGCATCGGCGGCGCAAACGGCTTCAAAGAAGGCCTTGTACCGCTGCTGGAAGCCCTCGGCCTCAAGTTCAGCGCCGCTGAAGTGAGCGATCCGGATCTCACCGGTATCGACTGCGTGAAGATCACCCTGAACTCCCTGCTGAATTGGGTAGACGGCCTTCTGAACGCCAAAGACGCAGACGGCAAGAACAACACCGTAGGCGCAGTGATCGATCTGCTGCCCAACCTCATCTATTTCATCAACGCAAACGGCCTTACCGTAACCGTGCTGAACACCCTGCGCTCGCTCACCAATATCCTTGAGCTGGCCAGCGGCATCATCAGCTCCGATAATGATATCTCCAACCTGAACACGCTGCTCGGCCTTGACAAGAAGGGCATCGACCTGTACGACCTCAGCTTTGAGGGCATCTGCAAGATGGTGAAGAGCTTTACCGGCCTCGACATCCTGAAGGGCGTCTCTCTGCCGATGGTGGACGATGAGGGCAACGTAGTGAAGGATGAAGACGGCAACGTGCTGTATCAGGATTCCTACCTGAAGCAGTGGGCCATCGGTAAGGTTACAACCAACACCGAATCCGGCCTGTATCCCGAGCGCAACATGTACCGCATGGACTTCACCTACACCCGTGAAGAGATCGCGGCGTTCGGCGCCGATTGGACCGGCATCTCCGTTGAAGAACGCGCCCGCAGAATGGAACGTATCAATATCTTTACGATCTTGATCTGCTCCGTACTCGACGTGTTCAAGCTGGACGAAAACGAAGAGACCCTTCGCGGCTGGCTCGGCGATAAGTATTACGACCTGATCTACGATATCCTGCATCTTACCGCAAAAGAGATCAACTACGATCCGTTTGACTGGTTCTACTTCAGCGACGATATCGACGGCAGCGTGAACGCCGAACCCGACAGCCCCGAAGCCGGCAACTGGGCGGAATACTTCCCGACGGACGGCAGCGAGTATGTTGTGAAATATCTGGATACCACGCCTTACAGCCTGATCTATAAGTACGGTTACTTCGAGTATTACCGCCACAACGCGGGCGATACCGGCAACCTGTGGAATAAAGACAGCGTAGGCTATCTGAAGGATAACTTCTACTATCTGATCGACACCGTGATCAAGCTTGCCGTTAAGAAGGACGACGGTACCGCTTACGAAAGCGCCGCCGAATTCATTAAGGAAGCCTGGGAAGGCGTAAATCTCTACAGCAAGAAGAACCTTTACAGCGTAGGTTATACCATCGGCAACCTGCTTGCCAACTTTGAAGGCGTGCTCGCCCTTGCTCTGAATATCGTACTCGGCGTGGATATCTCCGGCAACTGGGATGAATATCTGCAGTACAGAGTCACTGACGACGCCTCTCTTGTGGGCACCGAGGTGAAGGACGACGACGGCAACGTAGTGAAGTATAAAGATACCGCCGTTACCTACATCGCGGATGAATCCATGAACCGCACCGACTTTATCAACGCTCTGGTTGATATCTTCAAACCCGCGGACTTCCTTGTGAGCTGGTTCCTTGTGGGTAAAGATACGCCTCTGGAGTTTATGTACACCAAGACCGGCGAAGCCGCAATCAAGCTGAACGGCGGCAACGGCTACGACGAAGCCCTTGTTCCGATCCTTGAAGCCCTCGGCTGCGACCTTTCCGATTCCGCCGCTTACTTTGCGGCTGCAGAAGGCGGCAAGAGCGGCATCAACGTAGTGAAATACGTTGCCGATAAGCTGCTGGGCCGTGTGGATACCATTGCGGCTTCCGCAAACCCGGTTCAGGAGATCGTGGCAATGCTGCCCGAACTCATCTACTTCATCAACGTAAACGGTTTGAGCGTTTCCGTACGCAACTTCATCGCGCCTGTGGTAAGCCTGCTGAGCCTTGTGAACAGCTTCGTTGACACCGGCGAGATCGGCGAGATCGAAACGGTTGACGATCTGCTTGCCTTTGCGATGAACATGCTGAAAGATCAGATCGACGTAGACTTTGATCTTACCGCGATCAGCATCAGCGATCTGAGCATGTCCGGCATCTTCGATCTGCTGAAGAACATCATCGGCATCGATATCAACGGCGCCATGACCTTCCCGCAGATGACCAACGATGAAAACGGCAATACCGTGCCCGTAGAGCCGCAGAAACTGATCAACATTTACGAACAGCTTGCCATCGGTAAGGTGACCCGCTTCACCTCCGCCAACGGCCGCACCGCGTTCCGTATGGATGCCACTTCCGATGAAGCAGCTCTCAGCCAGATCGATATGATCGCCGTGCTGATGGCCACCGTAGTGAACATCTTCGAGGCGAAGAACGAAGACGGCGCCTACACCAATAAGGCAGCGTTTGTGAAACTGCTGGGCGACAAGGGCGAGGATATTTTCGATGCGATCATCAATATCCTGAACCTTGAAAACGGCAAGTATGTGGATTACGACTGGCTCTTCACCCTTCGTACCGAAGATAAGCACCTGCCGTATATCGACCCGAACTACCAGAACACCTATGTATCCCCCATCGATAAGATGTCTGCCATCACCGGCACTGCGGGTTACGATCGCTACTGGACCAAGGAAATGGCGCAGTATGTAGCCGATAACCTTGTGAAGGTTGTAAACAACGTTCTGCTGCTGATCGGCGTTTCCATCCCCGGCATTGACGGCCCCATCGAGAGCATCGAAGATCTGATCAACGGCTTTATCCCCGGCGGCAACCTCTACACCAACGAGCTGCTTGGCAAGCTGGTAACGCTGATCGTAGGCACCGGTGAAGCGGACGCCGAAGGCAACGTGGATACCGGTCTCCTCGGCAAGCTGGATGAGATCGATCCCAACGGCGCCATCAAGGGCCTGCTGAAGACCGTGCTCGGCATCGATCTCGGCATTATGGAAGCCTACCGCGGCCGTACCAACTTCGGCTTTGCAGACGGCGACCGCAACGGCTTTGTAAACGCTCTGGCCCAGTTCCTGAGCCCCGTGAACCCGCTGCTTGAATGGCTGTTCACCGATAAGAGCATCTCTCTGTTCTACAATGCGGATGCTTCCGATCTGATCAAGCTGCCCGGCGGCAACGGCTACGAGCAGGCGATCATCCCGCTGTTTGAAGCTGTGATCGGCTACGACAACCGCAACATCAAAACCCTTGCCCAGTATAAGGCGGATATCGCCGCGAACCCGAACGCCATGCTTGCGGATATCCTGAACCCGCTGCTTGACTTTGTGGACGCCGCGCTTGCCGACCCGCTGAACGTGATTCTCGGCAGGATCCCCGCCATCGTATACTTTATCAACTCCAAGGCTGCCGACCGCATGGTGAAGAACCTGCTCAGCCCCGTATATCAGGTGCTCAACGCGCTGAATACGCTTGTTGATATCGATATCGATGAGATCATCAAGGGCGCGATCGGCTTCAGCCTTGACGAGCTCGATTTCAACGCCATCATCGAAGTTGTGATCGGTCTGCTGCCCGATAACCTGTCCAGCCTGAGCCCGCTGATCGTGGACGCTGTGAAGGAATTCACCATCGGTAAGGTTGTTCAGTATCCGTCGCACGCCACATTCTATACCGATAAGGGTTATACCTACACCTACGGCTTCACTATGGAGCTGGATAGAACCTCTTCCTCCTCCGGCGGCGTAACCGTAAACGGTTCTCAGAACGCCACGCTGGCCGACTTGATCACCATCCTGCTTCGCGCAGTAATCAAGTGGCTCACAATGCCCGAGAATCAGGAAACCGTGGTAACGTTCCTGAAGAACAATATCGAGGATGAACAGGTACGTACCTACGTATTGAACCTCTACGGCGTCAATGAAGAAACCCTCGGCGCCATCGATACCGGTTTGATCGGCTTCCGTTATCAGCCTTACGGCGTAAGCCAGATGATGGCCGTTCTGTACTACGTATACTTTGTTGCGAATCTCGGCTCTTCCGCCGCAATCAGCGCGGTACAGCAGTACGGTAACTATTGGCCTTACGTTTCCGGCGCGCTTTCCAGCGTTGTGGTATCCACGCCTCAGCTTTCGTTCCTCAGCGGCGTAGCCACTTATATGGACGGCCTTGTTGCAAGAGTGAACAACCAGAGCGGCAACGGCAGCGGCAATGGCAGCGGCAGCGGTAACGGCGGATACGTTCCCGAAACCGAAGATACCGACGGCCACGGCAATACCGGCAACAACGGTAACAACGGCGGTAATAACGGCGGTAACAACGGCGGCGGAGCTCCCGCGCAGAACCTGAACTTCTTCCAGCGCATCATCAAGTGGTTCCAGGATCTGTTTGCCCGCATCAGAAGCCTGTTCGGCGGCTGATAAAAGCGAAACCGGCTTCAAAGCCCCATCCCCGGGTATCAAACCCAACCCATAACAACAAAACCGTCTCACGCAAGTGAGGCGGTTTTTGTGTGGTAAAAGATTGTGCGGCATATTGCAGTTTGTCGCTGGGTTCGCTGCGCTCACGGGAGGGTGCACCTTCGGTGCG
>CAMOVW010000045.1 GCA_946627725.1 uncultured Clostridia bacterium | reverse complement strand
CGCTGCCTGTAAGGGCCGTAGAGCCCTTTGTCGCCGTTTTCCGTCTCGCCCTCGTCGAACTCTATGCCGTACTCTTTAAGCGCCTTTATAAGTATCTCGACGGCCTGTTTGACGCCGTGCCGGGGCTTCTTATGGATAACTGTTCTTCCGGCGGCCGTCGGCTGGATCTGGAGATGACCCACCGCAGCATTCCGCTGTGGCGAACGGACTATAACTGCAGCGTGTACCCCGATTCGTTGGAGGCGGATCAGGCCCATACCTACGGGCTTTCGTTCTGGCTGCCGGTGAACGGCGTGAATATCGATCTCTCTTCCGAATACGGCGCACGGTCCTCCATTTTCTGCACCCACCTGTTCACCTCCGACAGCGGCGACAGCCCCTATTTCGGCGCGTATGACGAAGAACGCGCCATGCTGGTAAAAAACTTCTATCCCATTTCCTTTGGCGGGGTAAAGGCCAAAGGCGTTACCGCAATGCAGTACGGCGATGAAAAATACGGTATGGCTCTGATCTATAAGCACGAAAAAGCCGCCGCCGGGGATTACGCCGTGATGCTCAGCGGGTTGGATGAGAACGTATCTTACCGGATATACGATATCGACGCGCCCGAAAACGACGCGGTTTTCACCGGCGCAGAACTGATGCAGAGCGCATTTCACGTGGCCTTCCCCACAGGCAAAAAAGCGATCATAGTGAAATACGAAGCTGCGAAATAAAGGAGGAAGGCGACGTGCTCTCTGTGGGTATTTCCACCTGCGGCAAACAACCGGAATTCACGTTGTTTCAGGCGTATGCAAAGGCGGGCGTAACAGCCGCCGAACTGAGCCCGGACAGCGAGGATTACGAGGGGCTCGATTACCGTGCCGCAAAAAAAGCGGCCGATGCGGCGGGCGTGCTGCTTTGGTCGTTCCATCTGCAGTTTATGCCCTTTTGGCAGCTGGATCCCTCTTCGCTCGATCCGGAGATCCGGGCCTGTACCGCGGCGCGGCAGGCGGCGCAGATCCGCAGCGCTGCTGAGATCGGTATCAAGAAATACGTGCTTCACGCCTCTGCAGAGCCGATCCCGGATGCGGAACGCCCCGAACGGATGAAACGCGCCTGCGAGAGCGTTGCCGCCCTTGCGGACGTCGCCGCATCCTGCGGCGGTACCCTGTGTGTGGAAAATCTGCCCCGCACCTGCCTCGGCCGCAACAGCGAAGAGATCCGCCTGCTCACCGATGCGGCCCCCGGCGCGCGCGTGTGCTTCGATACCAACCATCTGCTCAGCCAGCCCTTTGCCGATTTCATCGCGGACGTCGGCGAGCGCATCGCCACGGTGCATGTTTCCGACTACGATTTCACGGACGAAAAACACTGGCTCCCCGGCGAAGGCAAGCTGGATTGGCGTGCGCTTTACAAAGCGCTGATCGCCACCGGATACAGCGGCGTATGGATGTACGAGCTGGGCTTTTCGCCGAAACGATCTATGCCCCGCCCCCGCAACCTCACCCCCGCCGATTTCGCCCGCAACGCATACGAGATCTTTACGGAGCATTATCCGTTGACAAGGATCTGAGAAATAAACAAAAAACAGCCGGAAGAGGCCCTGCATGGGGATCCGCTTTCGGCTGTTTTTTTATATCTTATATGATTCTGATTGATTTTCAAAAAAGTGTTTAAAAAAGCCAAAAAAGCCAAAAAATCCGGAAAAAACAAATGAATCTACTGCAGAGTCCCATCTTTGGTCTTTTATTGAAATTTCATATTTGCGGCTTTGCAAACTGCCGAGCACGTCGCCCCTCGCGCAGGGGCGTGAATTGAAATAAAGGTTCGCCTCAGGATGTGCTTAACGAACCGGTCGCCCCTCGCGTAGGGGCGTGAATTGAAATTTGAAAATCGTCAAACAGAAATCAGCGGCCGTTTTATTGTCGTCCCTCGCTCAGGGCATGAAATGAAATCTTATAGATTATTGATATTATATTAAACGTCGTCTTTTTTTACGGAGAGAGGATGTTCAAAATGGGTAATAACGAATTATAAAAAAAGAAAAGCCCTCCTTGGGGGAGGGCAGGGGGTGTGCTTTACAGGCTGGCTTTCAGGATCTGTACCACTTCGGCGCGGGTGAGTGTTTTGTAGCCGCCTTTGAGGATGATGGTGCCGTCTGCGATGCCTTCGATCATGGTTTCGGTGGCGCCGAGGTCGGTGAGGGTGACCGCTACGCCGATCTGTTTCATCCAATCGGCGAGGGCGGCAAGACCTTCGTTAGCGATCTCCATGTCGGATTTGCCTTCGGGGCGCACACCCCATACGTTTACGGCGAAACGGACGAATTTTTGCAAGCCGTAGGGCAGAATGTGGCGGTAGTAGGGCAACGAAACCGCCGCAAGGGTGAGGCCGTGGGTAGCGTCGGTGTATGCGCCGGCGGCCTGCCCCAGCATGTGTACCATCCAGTCGGTGGTTTTTCCGCGGCTGATCAGGGTGTTCAGCGCCCATGTGGCTGCCCACATGATGTTGGAGCGGGCTTCGTAGTTCTCGGGATCTTCCACAGCGACAAGGGAATTGCGTATCACGCTCTTCATCAGGGCTTCGGCCAGATCGTCGCTGACGTTGTCGTCCTCGCCCGAAAAATACTGCTCGCAGATGTGATTGAAAATATCGTAGATGCCGGCGGTCATCTGGCGCTTCGGCAGCGTCATGGTGTAACGGGGGTTCAGAATGGAGAACTTCGGCATTACCTCTTCACCGAATACGTGGCCGATCTTCAGTTTCATCTCATGGTTGGTGATCACCGCGCCTGCGTTCATCTCGCTGCCGGTACCCGCCATGGTGAGGATGCAGCCCACGGGCACGATCTCGCAGGTGGGTTCCTCAAAGCGCATATAATACTTATCCCACGGGTCTTCATCACAGTTGACGGAAACGGAAATCGCCTTTGCATAGTCGCAGCAGGAGCCGCCGCCTACCGCCAGCAGCAGTGAGACGCCGTTCTCTCTTGCCAGATTTACACCTTCGCGCAGTTTTTGCACGGTGGGGTTGGGCATAACGCCGCCATCTTCCACAATGCGCTTGCCGTTGGCCTTCAAAATGGCGGTCACCTCGTCGTAAACGCCGTTTTTCTTGATGGAGCCGCCGCCGTAGATCAGCTGCACCGTATCGCCGTATTTGGGAAGTTCGTCGTTGAGAAACTGAAGGGCGTTTTCGCCGAAATAGAGCTTGGTTGCGTTCTTGTAACTGAAATTGCCTAACATTTTTACCCTCCGGGTGTTTTTTTTCTATTATACACAATTAAGGAGGAATGCACAAGCAACAGATTGAGTTTTAAATTATAATTTGAATCTTTTTCTCATTTTTTCCAAAATCCAAAAAAAGGCTGCAATCCCAACCTTGAGATTGCAGTCTTTGTTGCGTATTGCGGGGCTTTTTGCCCGGGGTCGGCTGAAAAATCAGCCTTCGATCATGATGGTTTTGTGTTCGGGAAGTTTTGCTTCTTTCTTCGGCACGATGATCTGCAGAACACCGTCTTCGAACTTGGCCTTGATGTCTTCCTGCGTCACGTTTTCGCCCACGTAGAAGCTGCGCTGCATGGAGCCCACGTAACGCTCCTGGCAGATCATCTTGCCCTTCTTGTCTTCTTCGTCTTTATTGAGGCCTTTTTCGGCGCTCACGGTAAGGTAGCCGTTTTCAAGCTTCAGATCAAGCTCGTCTTTTTTGAAGCCGGGCAGATCAACGTCTACCACGTAGTGGTCTTCTTTTTCCTGTACGTCGGTTTTCATCACGCGCGCGGCGTGTTTGCCGTAAAGCTTACGGTCCGCGTTCTCGAGTTCTCTGAAAGAGGGAACCATCCAATCATCAAAAAATCTGTCAGAAAAAATGCTGGGTACTAACATAGGTCCAAACCTCCTTTTTTATCTTAAATAGACCTGTTTGTAACCGAGCAAGGGGACTGCCGGGCGATCTCTCTTTTTTTATCGCTCCGTTCCTTTGTTCTGGTTATACTATAGCACAAATAATTAGCACTGTCAATAGCTGAGTGCTAAAAAATTGAAAAAATTTTCAAAATAAACAACACAAAAGCATTTATGTGTTAAAAAAGTTGTACTTTGCCTTTTTGCTTACAGTTCTTCTGTTTTTTGCATCACGTAAACAAGGGGCAGATCTGCGATTTCGGCGGCAGCGGGACCGGCGGTAATGTGAAGCGAAAGGGGAGCTGCGCGCAGGTGGGCATGTTCATTTTGCCTGCCGCCGCAGGCTAATTGCGCGCTTATTGCCGATCTTGCCCGCGGGGCGAAGAGAAGCGTATTCTGCAAACGTTTCCGGATCTGCTTACGGCAGTAGTATTTCCGCAAAAGGTTCTGATATGCGCCGCGTATGATTTTTTTATGATACGCATATAATGTAAAAGATTTAAGCGGAAAGGAAGGCGTATATGAAGTATAAAGTGTTCGGTAAAAAACAGGTGATCTGGTTCGCAGCCGCGGTGATTTGGGCGATCGTGCTGATTGTGGTGATCATCCTGAGCGCTACCCGTGCGGTGAATGCGCAGGCAAAACGGCTGCCGGTGTACAGCGTAGCGCGTGAAGACAAAAAGATTTCCCTCACGTTCAACTGTGCATGGGGCGATGAAACAACGGACGGCGTTCTTCGGCTCCTGCGTGAAAACGGCGTGAAAGCAACCTTTTTCTTTGTGGGGGACTTCGCTGGGAAGTACCCCGAAAGCGTGAAAAAAGTAAATAACGAAGGGCATGAGATCGCCAACCATTCCATGCGGCATCTTGATCCTACCAAGCAGGAGATCTCAGAGATCGCGGCAGATATCGAGCAATGCAATGCGCTGCTGTATACTTTGACCGGCGTGAAGCCGACGCTGTACCGTGCCCCGTCCGGTTCTTATAACAACGATACCGTAGAGGCGGCGGAAAGCATGGGGATGAAGGCGATCCAGTGGAGCGCGGACAGCATCGATTGGAAAGATCCGTCGCCGGAAGCGATCACACAAAGGATCATAAAAAAGGCTGCGCCCGGCGGGATCCTGCTGTTTCATTTGGGTAAAGAAAACACGCTGCAGGCGCTGCCCGAAATACTGAACCGGCTTGCCTCGCAGGGGTATGAATTTGTAACGGTATCGCAGCTTCTTCTGCCTGGGGAAACCTTTGTAGACGCCAATGGCGTGCAGCGCAGCGCGGAAACCGGTCAAAAGGATTGATTTTTTGCGGAAAAGGAAATATAATGGGTTCAAACCGAAAAAACTGGGAACGGGAGAACCGGTAGTATGTTAAAAAGCGGATTGGTTTCTGTCAGCTTTCGTAAGCTGGCCTGTGAGGAGATCGTCGTCCTTGCCGCAGAAGCGGGGCTGCAGGGGATCGAATGGGGCGGCGACGTGCACGTGCCGCCGGAGGATATCGAAAACGCCCGCCGCGTGGGCGCGCTCACCCGGGCTGCCGGATTGGAGGTCGCCTCTTACGGCTCTTACTATCGGCTCGGCAGCCATGGGCCGGCATATAAAACGTGTTTTTCAAAAGTGCTGGATGCGGCCGCCGCGCTCGGCGCGCCGGTGATCCGTATCTGGGCGGGATCTTCGGGCAGTGCCGAAACTGCGCCGGAAGCGCGCCTTGCATGGGTGGAAGAGGCGAAGACGGTTGCCGGTATGGCGGCGGAGAGGGGGCTTGTTCTCGCTTTTGAATGCCACGGCAACACGCTGACGGACCGCAGGGATTCCGCCGTGCGGCTGATGCGTGAAATCGGCAGCGAATACCTGCGGATGTACTGGCAGCCCAACGACTGTTATCCTTTTGCTGAAAATCTGCATGCGCTGCAGGATCTGCTGCCGTGGCTTGTGAATATCCACGTGTTTCAGTGGCCGTGCCCCGGCGTGCGTCAACCCCTGAAAGCAGGAGAGCGCGAATGGCTGCAGTACCTCTCCGCAGCGAAAGCGGACGGCAATAACCACTGGTGCATGCTGGAATTCATGCCGGACGACGATCTCGCGTCCCTGCCGGAAGAAGCCGCCACGCTGATCTCATGGCTGAAATAATATGTAAAAAACCGTCGGACGCATTTGGGTCTGACGGTTTTTAAGTTTTATAAATTATAATTTGCTGTTGTTCCCCCAAAGCGTCATGCACCGTTTTATTCCTTCCGGCCGATACGTTCCCTGTAGTGTTTCCAGATCACTTCAAAGCTGTCGTCCGTTTCCGGCAGGGGGCGTACGGGGCGGGAGAAAGTTTCAAATCGGCCGTCACGCATGCGTATGCCGCGGATCGTTCTTTCGTCTGCGCCGTCGGAAAGCCTGAAATCGAGGGCAGCGCCCTCCGTATAGATCGCGCTGCCCCGGGAAACGCCTTCTGCCCGGTAAAAATCGCCGCAGGAATACAGCATGGTGAGCTGAACGGTGAGGGCGTCCCGCAGACGCAGCGCATGAACTGCATGCCGCCGATCGGAAATATGCACGGCGGATGCAAAGCCGGAAAGAAGCTCGCGGATCCGCGCTTCCGTTTCTGCAAAACGGGCGGTATTCCGCACCGCGGCGCATACCGCAGTGAAACGTTCCCGCGCTTCGACGGTGAGCGTTTCCACGTTGCTGTCGGCGTGTATAATGTTCTGAAACAGCGTTTCGTATTCTGCCGCCGCCTGCGATGCGAGCAGACGGAACCGCTCCGGTTCCGGTCCGGAACGCTTTTCGTATAAAATCTGCTGCGCGGCGCGCAGCGCGCCCACCTGCCCCGCGTTCAAAGCGCTGCCGCCGGGGCGGGTCACACCGTGGGTGCCGGCGCATTCTCCGATGGCGTAAAGGCCGGGGATCTCTGTCTGCCAGTTCGCGTCCACGGCAATGCCGCCGTTGCAGTGCTGGGCGCAGAGAGCGATCTCAAGGGGTTCCATTGCAAGGTCAACGCCCTTATTGCGGTATAAATCGGCTGCGGGGGCGTTCATTGCGCGCAGCCGCCGGATGGGTGTGCCGAAATACGCTTTTGTTGAAAGTAGATAGCTCTTTGCTTCCTGCGAAAGGGGCATATCTTCCGGCGAGGCGAAGCCGAAGGGGTTTACGGTGTAATCCAGGTATACCTTTCTGTGCTTCAGCACGGTTTCGGTGTAAACGGCAAGATCTGCCCGTGAGGAGCCTGCCGCCGCCTTCTTCGCGTCAAAGGGCCATTGGTAGCCTTTTAAAAATACCGCATGCAGCGCCTCGGCCGGAGAAGTAAAATAATCGAGCAGAAATTCCCGCGCTCTGCCGCTGTCATCCACGCTTAGAAAACGGGGCAGCGTCTGCATATAGCTGCCGGATACATTCCACCGGGGCGAAACGGAGGCGAGCCCGTACTGCCATTCGGTCAGATTCTGCAGCGACGCGCCTGCACGCAGCGCAAGTGAGGTGGCGCCGGTCTGGCTTTCGGGGTACACGCTGTGGGCGTAAACGCCCGCCGGGCCGCCGGTGGCGAGCGCTACATTCGCGCTGCGAAAAGCGCAGAGTATGCCGCTGCCGGTATGTACCGCAAGCACGCCGCAAACGCCGTTTTCATCTTTCAGGATCTCGGTAACGTAATACCCGTCAAGCAGCGTTACGCCGCGGCGGTTTGCTTCCCGCTCCAGCGCTTCGGTCATGTATTTTGAGGTCAGCGGCCCGGCAGAGGAGGCGCGGGCGTGGGGATCGTGATCGGTTTTGTAGCCCGGATATTCGCCGAACGCGGTGTGGGGGAAGGGGACGCCCAGCTCCGCAAGATACAGAAAGCACCGCACGGAATTTGCTGCTTCCGCAAGTGCGGTATCGCCGTCGGTACAACCGCAGGCGAACAGGTCCCGCGCCATCTCCCGTACGCTGTCCGCTTCCCCGGAAAGGCTGAGTTTATAGTAAGTCTGTTTATCGCTGCCGGTGTTGCGGGAGGCGCCGGCGTTTACGTTCTCGGTGACGATGGCCACCCGCTCCAATCCGGCTTGCCGCAGCCTGCATGCGCAGGCGAAGCCCGCCGCGCCGGAGCCCACAACAATGGCGTCAAAAGCGCTGTTTTCCATCTTACAGCCTCCGTATATGAAATCCGCCGTCCACGTCGATGGATTGGCCCGTCACGTAGGGCAGGGCGCCGCTGCAGAGGGCGAATACCGCGTCTGCCACGTCTTCCGGTTTGCCCCAGCGTTTGTCCGGCAGCAGACCGCCCCGGATCAGCGCGTCATATTTGTCCTTTACGTTCCGCGTCATGTCGGTTTCGATGATACCGGGACGTACTTCGTTCACCGGTATGCCGTATTCCGCGAGCCGGTCGGCAAACAGCGCGGTCACCATGGAAACGCCCGCTTTCGAGATACAGTATTCCCCCCGGTTTACAGAGCTTGTATAGGCGGAAAGGGAAGATACGTTTACGATCGCGCCGCGCTGCGGGCCGGGGTTTTTCAGCATCTCCTTTGCTGCCAGTTGGGTGAGAAAGAGCATCCCCTTCAGATTGATCTCCATAACCTCGTCATAACTTTCCTCCGTCATCTCCAGCAGATCCCGCCGCACTCTCGGGGCGACGCCCGCCACGTTTACCAACACGTCGATGCGTCCGAATGCGTTTTTCGCTGCCTGTAAAAAACCGCGCCGGTCGGCTTCGGAGCGCACGTCTCCCCGGTAATATACGAAATCGCCTTCCGGCAGTTCGGGCAGGTTGTTGTTTCTGCCCATGCCGGCCACGGCAAAGCCGTTTGCCAGCAGTTTTTTTACCGTTGCAAAGCCGATACCGCCGGCGGCGCCGGTGACCAGTGCGTTTTTTTTCATTATTGTTCCCTCCCGCAGTATGTTTTATAGATGGGCGCATATACGGCGCCGTCGCGCAGTACGCAGCCCGGCGTGCCGCCCGCCCGCATGATCTCGCTGCATTTGGAACAGCATATGCAGCATTTCTTCTGAACCATGCCGCCGTTTTGCAGTATATCCCGGGCAAAATCCGGGTAGGCGAATATCGTTCTGCCGAACCCGGCGAAATCGAACGCGCCCGCTTCTATGTACCCTGCCGCCGCGGCGGGAGCGGCGCTGCCGAGATACGTAAGGGCAGAGCAGATCAGTTTCAGCTCCGGAACGGCGCGTTTGAGCATTGCCGTGCCCTCCAGCATTCGCGAAACGCCGGTAAGAGGGTCCTCCGGCGGCGTGTAAGGGCCGGCGGCAAAGGGGCGGTTGACGTGGGGATTTACATACGGATTGCCCATGGTGACGTTTGCCAGCTCCACACCCGCGTCGGCAAGGGCTTTGAGCAGCATCGCCGGTTCCGCTTCGTCAAATTCAAAAGATCCGCCCGGCGCTGCGCCGAACCCGTAAGGGTAGGGGAAGCCGTCGTATACGTTCAGGCGGGTGGTTACGATGAATCCGCTGCCACATATCTGTTTTGCGCCCCGTATGCTCTCCAGCAGCAGGCGGGTACGGTTTTCAAAGCTGCCGCCGTAGCGGCCCGGGCGGGTATAGGCGGAGAGCAGCTCGCTGTTCAGGTACCGGTGGCAGCATTTGATATCCGCCCCGTCAAAGCCCGCCGCTTCGGCGAGTAACGCGGCGTTTACCAGCGCCTCTTTGACCCGGTCCAGCGCTTCATCGGTGATCAGACAGCCGTCGGGCAGGGGCGCGTCTTTTTCAAACAGCGGATTATGGTAAGCGATAACGGGTTCCGGTTTGCCATGGGGCTTGCTGTACCTTCCCGAATGGGTCAGCTGCAGGATCAGCAGCGGCGCATAGCCGTTTGCGCGCACGGCGGTTTCACGTATAGCTTCGGTCTCCCGCCGGAAAGCATCCAGCGTGCTTCGTTGAAGCATCAGCTGACGTGGATTGGCCCTCGCCGTCGGCATAACGGCGGTGGCCTCGTACCAGATGATCCCCGCGCCGCCGGAGGCGAGCCTGCGGTACCTCCGCCGGGTCAGTTCGCCCGGTTCGCCTTCCGGCGTGCCGTCGCAGCCCTCCATCGCCTGACAAACCAGCCGGTTCGGCGCGGGTTTGCGCCCGATTGATACCGGTTCCGCCAATACTTTTACGTCCCCCTGCGGAAAAGTCAGCCCGCAGGCAGCCGCGCGGGCGGCGAGATCTGCTGCATTCTGTATCACACATGCCATGGCTTTTCCTCCATTGCGTTCGTATTAACTATACTATAACAAAAGTGAGCAAGGTTTTCAACGGGGAAGTGCAAAGGGGAGAAAAAACTGTAATTTGAAATCCCTGATCCATGTTGCGCAAACGCCGCATGTGTGGTACTATAGATTTGGAAATGAAGTTTTTCTGCTGTGGAGGTGTATTATGAAAAATTCCAAAGAATACCGTCTTTCTTTTACGGAGAGGGCGCGCGAGATCGTATTGCAGATGACGCTGAGAGAAAAGATCGGCCTGATGGCGGGGGATGAGACCGTGCTCTCCAGCATGGGCGGCGGTCAGTATAATGTGCGTCCCTATACTGCGGGCGGGTGCGCCCGGCTGGGCGTGCCGCAGATGAAATTCTGCGACGGTCCGCGGGGGTGCGTCAGCGGCCGTTCCACCTGTTTCCCCGTGAGTATGGCCCGTGGCGCAACCTTTGATCCGGAACTGGAAGCGCGGGTGGGTGAAGCCATCGGTAAAGAGATCCGCGCCAACGGCGGCAATTTTTACGGCGGCGTGTGCCTGAACGTCCCCTATCATCCCGGCGCGGGCAGAAGTCAGGAGGTATACGGCGAGGACGCCCGCCATATTGCGAAAATGGGCGCGGCGCTGATCGAAGGCGTACAGAAGCACAACGTGATCGCCTGCATCAAGCATTTTGCCTTCAATTCCATGGAAAACGCCCGGTTTTACGTGAACGTGACCGCGGATAAGCGCACCGAGCGTGAGATCTATCTGTACCAGTTTAAAAAATGTGTTGAAGCCGGAGCGGGCGCGGTGATGAGCGCCTATAACCGTTACGACGGTCAATTTTGCGGCAGCAACCGCTATCTTCTGCGGGACGTGCTGAAGGGCGAATGGGATTTTGACGGCTTCGTGATCAGCGATTTCTTCTTCGGTACCCATTCCACAGCAAAATGCATCGACGCGGGCCTGGATATTGAAATGCACTTCCGCAGGTATTATCAGTACGCCTTTATCAAGGCCGCGCTCCGGCAGGGAAAAATCACGCCGGAGCAGATCGACGAGGCCGCCCTGCGCATTGTTCGCACTCTGCTTGCCTTCACCTCCGCCGAAGAGGAATGCAGGTATACGCCTGATCTGATCGCCTGTAAAGAACACGTCGCCCTTGCCCGGGAGGTTGCTGAAAAATCGATCACGCTGATCAAAAACGAAGGGCTGCTGCCGCTGGATCGGCATACGCATAAGCGCATCGCTCTTGTGGGCGATCTGTGCGATACCGAAAACATCGGCGACCACGGTTCCAGCATGGTGCGCCCGCCTTATATCGTAACGCTGAAGCAGGCGATCGAAAGAGATTACCCGGACGTGAAATTCGATTACGTGCCAACAAAACAGGTTTCCGCCTTTTCCTCCGTGATCCGCAACGCGGACGCGGTGATCGTGATGTGCGGCTGCGACCACGGCGACGAAGGCGAATTCATCTTTACCATCGGCGGCGACCGCGCCGATCTCGGTCTGCACAGGGCTGAACTGGAAATGGTACGCCTTGCGGGCAGCCTGAACCCCAACACCGCGGCAGTGGTCACCGGCGGCAATATGATCCGTGTGCACGAATGGAAAAACAGCGTAAAGGCCATCCTTATGGCGTATTACCCCGGCATGGAGGGCGGCAGCGCCATTGCGGATATTCTGTTCGGCAAGGTGAATCCCGGCGGTAAGCTGCCCTTTGTGATCGGGCAGCGGGACGAGGATTTCCCGCGGATGAACTGGCGCGCCGCCAACGCGCATTACGGCTATTACCACGGCTATCAAAAGCTGGATAAAGACAACGTCCGCTGCGATTACCCCTTCGGCTTCGGCCTCTCCTATACCGAAACAGCCCTTTCCGATATCCGGCTGCAGAGCGTAAGCGCTGCCGAGGCGACGTTCAGCGTGACCGTGGAAAATACCGGCGACCGGGATGGCAGCGAAGTGCCGCAGCTGTATATCGGTTTTTTCAACAGCGCGGTGGACCGCCCCGTGCGTATGCTGGTGGATTTCAGCAAGGTATATCTCAAGGCTGGGGAAAGCGAAACCGTTACCCTCAGGGTAACGAAGAGCGAACTTGCCTATTACAACAAAGAGGCTGCGGCGTTCACAGAGGAGGATATCGAATATATCGCCTATATCGGCGCCGACGAACAGAGCGCGGCGCGAAACGCGATCCCGTTCCGTTTTTCAGATGAATCCAATTAAGAAAAAGAAAAAAAAGACCGAAGCGGGTTTTCCGTTTCGGCTTTCTTTTTATATTCGGTTACAGATTCAAAAGGGCTGTCAGCTGTTCGATATCGCAGCTGCGGATCTGCTTTACGTTCTCCGGCAGCGAAAGAATTTCGTCGCTGAAAACCACGTCCGCCCGGGCGGGATCGTCAACCGTTTGGGCGGCCAGCAGGCAGGCAAATGCATATACGTTGATCACGTCCGCGGCGCGCAGATAGCGCATCAGAAACGCCATGGATGAGGTTCCCGCAACGGCGATCGCGCCCTCTCTGGCGCAGTTGAGCCAGATAAAGCGGTCCGTTTTCAGATCCAGCGCAAACAGATAGGCGAAGGTGCTCTCGCTTGTCACCCGAAAGGCGCTCTGTACGGTTTTCGGCTCGTAGACTTCGCCGCTGTCATCCTCATCCCGCAGCATATATCCCGCGCGGCAGATGCAATCGGCAAAGGGAGATCGGCTGTACACGTTGGCACAGAACACAACGTAGCGCATTTGCGGGTATTTCCGGCGCATGGCTTCGGGCAGGATATCAAAGTATTCCGACCCGCCGTTAAAGCCGGCGGTTTCATCGCCGGAGTAGGCGATGCCTCTGCCTTGCAGGCCCGCCATGGTGCGCCACGAAAATTCCATCTGCGCCCCGGCCTCGGTCAGCCCGAAGGCGCTCAGGTCGATATCGTTCACCTTTTCCCAGTAGATGAAGGCCCGCAGCTTTTTCGCCTGCGGCAGAGAAATGCGGCTGCCCTTGGGCAGTACCCCCGCGCCGGTCATAGAGGCGGTCTCCTGTATAGGCAGGGCGATCTCCCGCATCGCAGGATCGATATACACCTTGCCCAGCTTGCCCTTGCACGCGTTCCGCAGTTTTTGGGATATCACTTTTTGCGCTGTATTTCTGACCTCTTCCGGCAGCACCGTGCGGCGGCGCATCGCTTCCTCCGGCGTTTCGGAATGTATGCGCATGCGCTCATATTTGGTGAACACAAAGGTGCGCTGTCCGGTGGTATCGTCGGCGTATTGCAGCAAAAGCTGAATCAGTACGATTTTGTTTTTGCCGTCGATCAGCGAAAATATCCGCCCGATCTCGTCTTCCGAATTGCAGCGGCTGAGCAGCAGGTTCAGGCTTCTGAGCAGAGCGCCGTCGCCCTTGTGTTTCTTCAGTGTCTCCGCCGCAAAAACGGCATCCCCGCGCCGCAGGGCTTTTTCAAAGGCGGAATAAACAGACAGATTCGCGTTGCCCCGTATCGCGTTCACAAATTCCACGGCTTCGGCGTTTACGGGTTTATAATGGATGTGGTGCAGCAGCGCTTTCCACCGCGCTTTCTTTTCAAAACAGGTCGCCGTATCCGCCGCGCCGGTGCGAAAAGCCCTGTCAATGGCGCGGGCGATCAGTTTGCGGTCGGCGTTGGCAAAGTTCAGCCGGGCGTTTTCTTTCTTTTTATATTTCTTTACCTGCAGGATCTCCGCCAGCCGTATCGTGTCCGATAGTTTCAGAAACGCCAGATAATCCGCGCAGCGGGTATCGATCAGCAGCCGGACCGCAGTATCCTTGCAGGCGACGGTTTCCGGGTGAAAATCATAATCCCGGGTAAAACCCAACAGAAGCCCGTATTGGCTCTCGTTCAGCGGACGGGTGCTGCGGCACATGGCTTCGGCGGCGCTCCGCAGGATTTTTACCGCATTTTCTTCGTTGATCACGGCGTAGGGGCGCACTTCCGTATTTTCAGAGAATACCCTTCTGCGGATCTCACCCTCAAACAAAGAGTGCCCCGCTTTGGAAAAATCGCCTATCCCGTACGTCCGCACGTAATGTATCACCTGATCAAACAGCAGTTCGTCCTTTGTGAGGGCGCGCACGGAATCCGGAAAGCCCCTGTAGAAAGGCTCCGGCACGGATTTGCCGAGATTCCTCTGCGCCGTGCGGATATGATCCGGAGCTGCTATCGCCGCGCCGGAAACGATATCGATCCCGAACAGCTGCGCCAGCGCAATCACCGTTTCGGCGGCAGTATCACTGTCGCCCTCCGCCGTAAAATATCCTTTTGAAAACAGATAATCCACGTAAAGTTCTTTCATATCAGCCTCCGGAGGGAGATTCATTGTAATTCATCTAAAAAACCGTACCTTCGCCTTGGTAGATCCGCGATAGTGCAACACTGTTTGCGGCAGAGCCGCTATGACAGAGAAATAAGCATTGCGAGCTGCGGAGGGTTCCGGGCGAAGGTACGGGGTATTACATTATATCAGATGCGGCTGTACGCCCGGCTTATGCCTTGCCTACGGAACCGAACAGCTCCATCTTTTCTCTTACGGTGTCTTTGATGGCTTCCACGCCGGGGGCGAGCAGCTTTCTGGGATCGAAGCCTTTGCCTTCCAGATCTTTGCCTGCCTCGATGTATTTGCGGGTTGCCGCGGCAAACGCCAGCTGGCATTCGGTGTTCACGTTGATTTTGGAAACGCCCAGGCTGATGGCCTTTTTGATCATTTCCGCGGGGATGCCGGTGCCGCCGTGCAGCACAAGGGGCATTTCGCCGGTCTGCTCCTGGATCTTTTCAAGCACGTCAAAGCGCAGGCCGCCCCAGTTTGCGGGGTATTTGCCGTGGATGTTGCCGATACCTGCAGCCAGCATGTCCACGCCCAGATCTGCGATCATCTTGCACTCTGCGGGGTCGGCAACTTCGCCGCCGCCGATCACGCCGTCTTCCTCACCGCCGATGGCGCCCACTTCCGCTTCCACGGAAATGCCTTTTGCGTTGGCGTCGGCAATGATCTGCTTGGTTTTTTCAATATTTTCGTCAATGGGATAATGGCTGCCGTCGAACATGATGGAAGAGAAGCCCGCCTTCATGGCCTTGTAGCTGCCCTCATAGGTGCCGTGATCCAGATGCAGCGCCACAGGTACGGTGATGCCCAGCGTTTCGATCATGGCCTTTACCATCTCGGTAACGGTGTTGAAGCCGCACATATACTTGCCCGCGCCTTCGCTCACGCCCAAAATCACAGGGCTTTTCAGCTCTTCGGCAGTAAGCAGAATGGCTTTGGTCCATTCCAGATTGTTGATGTTGAACTGGCCTACGGCATATTTGCCCGCCTTGGCCTTCTGCAGCATTTCTTTTGCGGATACTAACATGTATTTTTCCTCCGATTACATTTTTACTTATTCAATTATACAGGAAAAAATAAAAAATGCAATACGTAATTTCAAAATCGGACAGGAATGGGGGAAATTGCAGTTTGTCGCGCCGTTTGCCGTTCGCCGTTCGCAAGAATCACAGCTTCCGCAATAAAGCTGCCACCCCGGTAGCGCGGTTCCTCAGAACCGCCACCGCCGCAAGGCGGTTCCTGCGCAAAGATATTATTGAAAAGGTCGGTTTTCGTAGTCAGGAAGCCAAATGACAATAAGGAATCGCATTGCGGGCGGTGCGGGTCTCCGGGGGAGACCTCTGCCGAAGGCAGAAGCACCGACCGAGGCGGCAGCCGAGAATTCTGAGGAACCGCGCTACCATTATAATCGCTCCGCTTTTTGGTGCCCAACCAATATGCAAAAACTTAGTTATTTGCGAACGGCAAACGGCGAACGGCGTTTATCGCGCGAACAGCGCGATAAATTATAATTTACAAATCTTTCCTTCTATGTTATATTGTAATCAGTATTCTGTAAAGGGGGAGAATAGGTATGTTCGGTTTTGCGTCCGCGAACGCGGAAAAACTCAGCGAGGAAGCAAAAAACCGCTACCGCGCGGTATACTGCGGTATTTGCCGTGCCATGGGGCAGGGCAGAAGCTCCGTTTGCCGTATGGCTCTTACCTACGATCTTGTGCTGCCGGCACTGATCCTTTCCGACGTAACGGATACGCCCTATTCCAAATCCGAGATCCGCTGCGGCGTGCATCCCTTAAAAAAGCACAACGCATATAAAAACGTATATACGGATTTTACGGCGGATATGAACGTGCTGCTGGCCTTTTACAATTTTGTGGACGATATGAACGACGACGGCGGTATTGTGCCCCGGGTGGAGGCAGCCCTGTTTTGGGACGCGGCGGACGCGCTAAAACGCAAATACGACGCCCTTGCGGATACCCTGATCCGCTGTCTTTCCGAGATCAGCACCGCCGAAAAGCGGGATGAGCGCCGTGCGGATATCCCCGCAGCCGCGTTCGGGCAGATTTTGGGCAGCATTTTCGCATGGTTTGACCTGCCCTGCAGAGATGAGCTCTTCAATTTCGGCTTCGCGCTTGGAAAAGCCGTCTATTTTATGGACGCTGCAGTGGACGTTAAGGCAGATTTAAAGAAAAAACAGTATAATCCGCTTATCAGCCGCAGCATGGAGGAGCGGAAAAGCATACTGGAGCTGCAGCTGGCGGAATGCATGCGTGCCTATTCGCTGCTGCCTTTGAAACGGGAGAATGAGATCATAGAGAATATTCTTCTTTCCGGTATCTGGGCGCAGTACGATATGCGCTTCGGTGCAAAGCAGGAGAAAAAAGCAGAAAGGGGGCCGCGGCAATGATCACAGATCCTTATAAGGTATTGGGTGTGGATCGGAACGCTACCGAGGAGGAAGTTACCCGGGCATACCGAAAGCTTGCAAAAAAATATCACCCGGATCTGAATCCCGGAGATGAATCTGCCGCCGCAAAAATGAGCGAGATCAACGCGGCCTACGATATGATTCGCAGCAAAGAAGTCCCCGACGGTTCCGCAGCGGGAACCACCGGCGGTTATACGACCGGCGGCTATACTTATACCGGCGGG
>CAMOVW010000044.1 GCA_946627725.1 uncultured Clostridia bacterium | reverse complement strand
TCGCGGGTGGTAAGGCCCAGCTTGCCGCGGCCGCCCTTCTTCTGCAGGCGGTATTCATCCACCGGCAGGCGCTTGATATAGCCCTCGCGGGTTTTGGTGAATACGCAGTCCTCCTCCGGGATCAGATCTTCAATATCCACTTCGCCGGATACGTTCACGATCTCGGTGCGGCGTTCGTCGCCCACCTGCGCTTTCACGGCCAGCGCCTCTTCTTTTACAAGGGCAAGAATATTCTGATGGGAGCTTAAAATTTCGAGGAACTCGGCAATCTTGATGCGCAGCTGGCCCAGTTCGTCTTCCAACTTCTCTCTTTCCAGACCTGTAAGCTGGCCGAGGCGCATCTGCACGATGTGGGTGGCCTGAACGTCGTCGAAATCGAAGCGTTCCATCAGGCGGTCTTTGCCTTCCGCCACGGTTTTGGAGGAGCGCAGAATGGCGATCACTTCGTCAATAAAATCGAGGGCTTTTACAAGACCTTCCAGAATATGGGCGCGGTCCTGCGCTTTTTTCAGGTCGAATTCGGTGCGTCTGCGCACGATCTCGCACTGGTGGTCTATATAGTGCTCCAGCACCTGCTTGAGATTCAGCACCTTGGGCTCGCCGTTCACCAGCGCCAGCATGATCACGCCGAAGCTGCTCTGCAGGGCGGTAAAATTGAACAGTTGGTTGAGCACCACCTGGGGGTTGGCGTCCCGCTTTAATTCGATCACGATATTCATGCCGTTGCGGGAAGAATAGTCGTTTACGTTGGAAAGGCCTTCGATTTTCTTTTCGCGGTGCAGATCGGCGATGCTTTCGATCAGGCGGGATTTGTTCACCTGATAGGGCAGCTCCGTTACCACGATCTCGTATCTGCCGCTCTTGGCTTCGCGGATCTCGGTGCGGGCGCGCACGGTGATCTTGCCGCGCCCCGTTGCGTAGGCGGCGCGGATGCCCGCCTTGCCCATAATGATGCCGCGGGTGGGGAAATCCGGCCCCTTGATGTGCTGCATCAGCTCTTCCAGCGTGCAATCGGGGTTATCGATCACGCAGCACATGCCGTCTATCACTTCGCTCAGGTTATGGGGCGGTATGTTGGTGGCCATACCCACGGCGATACCCATGCTGCCGTTTACCAGCAGGTTCGGTATACGGCTGGGCAGCACGGTGGGTTCCTTTAAGCGGTCGTCGTAGTTCGGGATGAAATCTACGGTATCCTTATCGATATCCTCCAGCATTTTGAGCGTCATTTTGCTCATGCGGCTTTCGGTATAACGGTAGGCTGCGGGCGGATCGCCGTCCACGGAACCGAAGTTGCCGTGGCCGTCCACCAGCGGGTAACGCATGCTGAAATCCTGCGCCAGACGCACCATGGCGTCGTAAACGCTGGCGTCGCCGTGGGGATGGTAACGGCCCAGCACGGCGCCAACGGTATCGGCGCACTTGCGGTATTCCTTATCCGGTGAAAGGTTGTTTTCGTACATCGTGTAAAGAATACGGCGGTGTACGGGCTTTAAGCCGTCGCGCACGTCCGGCAGGGCGCGCTGCATGATCACACTCATGGAATAAGAGAGGAAAGACGTGCGCATTTCGCGGTTCAGATCCACCTGGATCAGGTTGCCCTGTTCCGGCTGCGCTTCCTCTTCGGGTAGATTCAGTTCGATCTTGTTTTCGTCGTCCAAAGCGATCTGCCTCCTTATACGTCAAGATTCTCGGCGTAGCGCGCGTTCTTTTCAATAAAGTTGCGGCGCGGTTCCACCTTATCGCCCATCAATATGGAGAAGGTCTCATCCGCCTCGATCATATCGGAAATGTTTACGCGCTTCATGGTGCGGGCGGCGGGATCCATGGTGGTTTCCCACAGCTGGTGGGGGTCCATTTCACCAAGGCCTTTATAGCGCTGGATGGTATAGCCGCTGCCCAGCTCCGAAATAATGGTATCACGCTGTTCGTCAGAATACGCGTACTGATGTTTTTTGTTTTTGGTGAGCCGGTAAAGGGGCGGCTGGGCAATGTATACGTAGCCGTGCTCGATCAGCGGCCGCATATAGCGGAAGAAGAAGGTGAGCAGCAGCGTACAGATATGGGCGCCGTCCACGTCGGCATCCGCCATGATCACGATTTTGTGGTATCTCAGTTTGGTAAGGTCAAATTCGTCGCCGATGCCGGTGCCCAGCGCCAGCACCACGGGGGAGAGCTTATCGTTGCCGATCACCTTATCGATGCGGGCTTTTTCCACGTTCAGCATTTTGCCCCACAGCGGCAGTATGGCCTGTATGGTGGGGTCGCGCCCCTGCTTTGCGGAGCCGCCGGCGGAATCGCCCTCTACGATGAACAGTTCGGTTTTCGCCGGGTCTTTATCGGTGCAGTCCGCCAGCTTGCCGGGCAGGCCGCCGCCCTCGAAGGCGGATTTCCGGCGGGCCTGTTCTCTGGCCTTGCGGGCAGCCTCGCGGGCGCGGGAGGCCTCCAGCGATTTGTTGAAGATCAGCTTTGCTACGGCGGGGTGCTCGTCGAAATAGGTCATCAGCTTTTCGTAAACCATCTTGTTTACGATGGGGGTCATTTCGGTATTGCCCAGCTTGCCCTTTGTCTGGCCCTCAAACTGCGCCTCGGTCAGCTTTACGCTGATCACGGCGGTAAGGCCCTCGCGCACGTCGTCGCCGGAAAGATTCTTGTCGTTATCCTTCAGCAGGTTCATCTTTCTGCCGTAATCGTTGAATACGCGGGTAAGGGCGTTTTTGAAGCCGGTTTCATGGGTGCCGCCGTCCTCGGTACGCACGTTGTTGGCAAAGCTCAATATCAGCTCGTTATAGCCATCGTTATACATAATGGAAACTTCGGCGCTGCGGTCCCCCTGCACGGTGGAAAAGTGGATGGGGTGTTCGTGGATCGCGGTAAGGCCCCGGTTTTCGGTAAGAAACTGCGAAAATTCCTTCAAACCGCCCTCGTAGCAGAATACCTCTTCCACTACGTTTTCCGGATCGCGTGAATCCGTAAGGGTGATTTTCAGCCCGGCGTTCAGAAAAGCCTGCTCGCGGATGCGGCGCTGCAGCGTTTCGTAATCGTAAACGGTGGTCTCCCGAAAGATCTCCGGATCTGCCTTGAATTCGATATATGTACCGGTTTCGTCCGTATCGCCGATGATCTCAAGCTCGCTCTTGATATCGCCCCGGGCGAAGCGCTGGCGGTAGATATGGCCGCGCTGGCTCACCTGCACCTCAAACCATTCGGAAAGGGCGTTCACGCAGGAGGAACCCACGCCGTGCAGACCGCCGGATACCTTATAGCCGCTGCCGCCGAATTTACCGCCGGCGTGCAGCACGGTAAGCACCACCGTAACGGCGGGCAGCCCCTGCTTTTCGTTGATATCCACCGGTATACCGCGGCCGTTATCCCGCACGCTGATGATATCGCCGGGCTTGATCTCCACTTCGATATGGGTGCAATAGCCCGCAAGGGCTTCGTCGATCGAGTTATCGAGGATCTCGTACACAAGATGGTGCAGCCCCTTGGGGCCGGTGGAACCGATATACATACTGGGGCGCTTGCGAACGGCCTCAAGCCCTTCCAGCACCTGGATCTGGTTTGCGTTGTATTCTTCGGTTACAACGGTATCCATCTGTTCGTTTTCCTGTTCTTCAAACAGATCTTCGGTGTTTTTCATTTCGTCTGTTTCCTGCATTTGAAAACCTCCGTTTGCGGCGCAAATTGCCGCTTGTATAATTCGTTTAATAAATATCTTCCGCTCTGCCCGCAAGGGTGGCGGCGGCGTATTGCGAAAGATAAACCTTCTGTTCGCCGTTTTCCGTTGTTAAAATAAAGGAACGGGGCAGATCGTAGGTGAGCAAAGTCACGCTGCCGGCTTTTTCGGCCGCGGCAAGAAAATCCCGCGTTTTTTTGGATACGGTGGCCGTATCAAGATCGAAAATGCCGATGATATTCTTTTTTAATAATTCTTCGTTTCCGGCGTTCAGGTACATAATTATTTTTATTGTAATGATAAAAGGTATTTCTCAATTTCTTCGATAAACAGCTTGGCGTTACGATACTGTGTTTCCGCTTTTTCACGGCTTACAATGTAAAAATCATCGTAATCGCCATTGGAACGCACCATAAATAATTCACCTATAATATCGGAAAAATCATCCGGAAAAATACCTGTTTTAATATATCTTCTTCTGAATTCCGATATAATACCCGAATGCTTTTTTGAATCGTATTCTTCCAAAGCCAGCACGGCGCGCATTGCATAAAAAACAGAATAATAAGATCTGTTTACAACTGTTTTATAGTCTCCCAATGCGAGAATTCCCGGAATAAAACCCAGCTGTTCTTTCGCATTTGCGAGACGCAGCGCGGAAAGAGATTTTTTACTCTGATCGTCAAGCAATCCTGATTCCCTCCCGTTCTATATTTTTATAAAAAGGCAAAACAGATTTATATTGATCAAAAGTTTTAACGTCCCTTAAAGCAACCGAAACAGTAACGTCATTTTCTAAAGATAATCTGCTGGCAATGTGAGAAAAAGACTTTTCGTATTTTTCTATTTCATAAGATTCACACTCTATCAGAACGAATACGTCAATATCGGATTCTTCATCATAATCCGCACGCGCGTAAGAACCGTAAACAATCACTGCATACAGCTTATTGCCAAGATAATCTTTTGCAAAAGAGGAAATCATGGATGCAATCGCAAGAGCTTTATTTTGTGTACACATTTTCTCTCACCTTTTTTCATTATGCCATGAAAATGCCGATTCATAAATGATAACGGTAAATGTGATTATTAATTAAAAATATTTCCGTTTTTGATTTCAAACGTTTTTCCACCGGCGCTGCGCAGCACGGTGCCGGGCTCGCAGCAGGTGATGAATACCTGCCGGTTTTTGATGTGGTTCAGTATAAAATCCTGCCGGCTTACGTCCAGCTCGCTCATCACGTCGTCAAGCAATATTACAGGCTGTTCGCCTGTGGCGTTTTTCAATATTTCCGCCTCCGTCAGCTTCAGCGCCACGGCGCAGGAGCGTTTCTGCCCCTGCGAACCGAAGGCCCGCACGGAGGTATCGTTTAAGGTGATCTCAATATCGTCCCTGTGGGGGCCGACGGAGGTGGTTTTATTCATTATATC
The DNA here is from genome assembly GCA_946627725.1 of uncultured Clostridia bacterium. Lineage (GTDB taxonomy): Bacteria > Bacillota > Clostridia > Oscillospirales > Acutalibacteraceae > RUG806. Next base: position 12,024 of record CAMOVW010000044.1, on the reverse strand, counting down.
TTCTCTGCGCGCGGTCTTCAGAGCCTGCGCCATGGCGCCTTCCTCAAATTTTGAACAGTAGCGGAAGCCGATCCGTTCTCTTCCGGAGGATAAACCGGTATAGATTTCTTCCGCGGCGGGCGCCAGCGCGGCTAAATAGTCTTTTCTCGCTTTTATGATCGTCTCTCCGGCGCGGCACAGCTTTTCGTCCAATACGTCCAGCAGATCCAGCAGCGCGGAATTCATCATCACGTCTTTCAGTAAAGAATTGCGCTGGCGCAGCACCCGGGCATATTCCGCCACCGGCGCCGCCATGGCGGGCCGCAGCTGACACACGGCGGTATCGATGAAACGACGGCGCTCGGAGGGGCCGTTTTCGATGATGGAGAGAAAGGAGGGCGCAAATACAACAACGCTGAATTTGCCGATCAGCGCGGGCGCGCCGGGCAGTTTCACGCCGTTAAGCACGGCATTTCGCTTATTGCTCACAGTGATCTGCGCCATGTTTTCACGCAGGCTGTTTCTGAATTTCAGCTCCAGCTTCGCAAATTCTTTTCCGTGGCAGATCAGCTCCTGATCTTTCGCCCCGCGAAAGCTCTTCATACCGCCGAACAGCCATATGGCCTCCGCAAGGTTGGTTTTGCCCTGCGCGTTTTCACCGTAAATAATATTCACTTCTTCACAGGGCGCCATGGTGATATCCTGCAGATTGCGGAATCCGCGGCACTTGAGTTCGGTTACGATCATAATAAAAATGAAAAATGAAAATCCGCCGATTTTCAGGCTTCTTTTTCAATTGTAAATCTTACGTCTTTATATTCGAAGTTATCTCCCTTAAACAGCTTTTTGCCGCGGGAGGTACAGGTCTCGCCGTTCACGCGCACGGCGCCCTTTTCGATCAGGTCTTTCGCATGGCCGCCGGTTTCGGCGATCCCGCTGAATTTGAGGGCCTGATCAAGCTTTATGAAATCCGTGCGGATGGGCAGCGGTTCTTCTTTGATCTCTAACAGTTTTACTTTGATTCTTTTCATAGCTTCAGTTCTTTATTTTAACGGGCAGTATCAGATACAAAAAGTGTTCGCCTTCGGTGGGTACGATCACGGCGGGGGCGAAGGGGCCGTTCAGGTTGATCAGCACCTCGTCGCTTTCGCAGCTGCGCAGGGCGTCCGTTACAAAGCGGTTATTAAAGCCGATCTCGGTGCGCTTGCCGTCGATGGACGCGGAAAACTTACCGTTGAAACTGCCAAGCGCGGTTACGGTACTCACCTTTACGGTGTCTTCGTCAAAGATAAAGCGGATAGGGCTCTTCATTTTTTCGGTAACCATCGTAGCGGCGCTGTCGAGGCATTCTATCATTTTTGCGGTGTTTACCCGCACCACGGTGCTCTTCGCCGTGGGTACGGCGCTGCGGTAATCTAAAAATTCCCCTTCCAGCAAACGTGAAATAATGGAATAACCGGCGATATCAAAAATAATATGCCGTCTGCCGATGGAAAGGCTGATAAACGCGTCTTCGTCGTCTATAAACTTTATGATCTCCGAAAGGGTTTTGGCCGGAACCACAAATTTCAGATCGTTTCCCCTGTACTCCGTAAATTCCGTACGGATGGCAAGGCGGTAACCGTCCAGCGCAATCAGGCGCAGGGTGCCGTCGGATATCTCAAACTTGATGCCCCTGTGCACGGTTTTGGAATCATCCACGGAAACGGCGAATATGGTCTGCTTGATCATATTTTTCAGCACCTTCTGCGATACCGTAAAGGGAACCTCTTCTGTGATTTTGGGCAGTTCGGGATATTCCGCCGGATCGAGGCTGATCATGGTATATTCCAGATCACCGCTTTTGATCGTGCATATATTCTTCTCGTCGCAATCGATGTAAACGGTTTCCCCCTGCAAACGTCTTAAGCTGTCGCAGAAGGTTTTCGCGTTCAGTACTACGGCGCCGGGTTCTTCAACGCGCACTTCCATAAAGGTTGTAACGCCGAGATCCAGATCAAAGCCGGAAAGTTCAATACCGTTTTCCACGGTTTTGATCAGGATCCCCTCTAAATGGGGCATGACCGATCGATTCGGTATACAACGCTGTACATTTAAACAAACTTCCGTAAACTTTTCTGTTTCGCAAATGATCCTCATACTGATTCCCTCCGTCCGTAATAATCAAAGAAATATTTAAAAGTAGAAGTAGTAGGGTATGTTTAAAATGTTCATAACTGCCTGCGTTTGTTATTATACAAGGAAAAATCCGGAAAATCGGATTTATGAAACGCTGTTGGAAAAATGACGCGGTTTTTCGGCCGATAGGGGCGCGGCGTTTAAACTGTTGAAAAGCGAATGTTTAAAGTTGAAAAAAATGTTGAAAAACCGCTTACTCTTTATTGAATTCGTTGATCGCGCCCATGATCACAACTTTTATTTGCGTATTATCGTCGATTTTTGCTTTTACCTGATTGATGGAGTGCAGCACCGTGGAGTGATTTTTGCCGAAGATCGCACCCACGTCCTGCAGGGTGAGGGCGGTAACCTCTTTGATCACATACATGCTTACCTGCCGCGCCATGTTGATATCCGCCTGCCGCTTGTTCGATTTGATATCCGAAGCGGATACGCCGAAGGCCTTGGCGATGTAATCGATGATCTTATCCACCGTAACGGAAACCGGCTGGCTGTCGTTGGTGATATCTTTAACGATGTTGCGGGCTTCTTCCAGCGTAAAGGTATTGTTATAGGTTTTTTTCATGGCCAGGATTTTATTGACCGTGCCCTCAAGCTGGCGGATATTGTTCTTTACGTTCTGCGCGATAAAATCAACGATCTCGTCTTCCAGATCGATGCCGAGCTGGTCGCATTTTTTCAGGATGATGGCCTTTCTTGTGTCGTAATCCGGCGGCTGTACGTCCGCCAGAACGCCCTGCTCGAATCTGCCGCGCAGACGTTCGTCAAGGATCTGCATATCCCGCGGCGGCACGTCGGAGGTGAGCACGATCTGTTTGCCGGCCCGGTAAAGGGTATCGAAGGTATGGAAGAATTCTTCCTGAAACGAGTCGCTTTTCTGAATAAACTGGATATCGTCCACCAGAAGCGCGTCCGCATTGCGGTATTTGTTGCGGAACGGAACCGTATTTTTGACTCTTACGCCCTTCAGCAGTTCGTTCATCAGATCTTCGCCGGTGGTGTAGATGATTACCATATCGGGAAATTTTTCTCTCAGCTCATGCTCAATGGCCAGCATCAGGTGGGTTTTACCCAGGCCGGAACGGCCGTAGATCAAAAACGGATTGTGCAGCACGCCCGGATTGGACGCTACGCCCAGCGCCACGCTGTACGCAAAGGAATTTGATCTGCCTACAATAAAATTTTCAAATGTGAAATTCCGGTTGACCGGATGCGCCGGTTCGCCCGTATTGGACGTTTCTTTTGTCTTCTCTTTTTCTTTGTCCGTCGAATTGCTGCTTACAAGGATATCGATCTCCACCGGAAATCCCATTACTTCCTCAAAGCTCTCTTTGATCACGGAAGAAAATTTATCCATAATGATCGTTTTTTTGAATTCGGTGCCAATCAAAAAAATGAAAGTATCGTTTTCAAACTTTATCAGTTCAAGAGGCGCAATCCACAGATTGAACATTACATCGGAAACTTTATTCTTGCACACGGCAAGAACCTCTTTCCAGACGTCGCCCATTGTGTCCATAAATGATCCCCCAAAATATATAATAATTATAAACAGTATAGCATAAGTAATGATATAATTCAAGAGTATATTTATAGATTATTTAAATATTTAATAATATAAATATATAGAAAAGATATTTTGTTTTCCCCTTCAAAAAACTCTTTACATTTTTATACATTTATTGTAAAATAAAATTCATTAAATAACAGGAGAAATCGATATGAAAATCGCGATCATGGGCTGCGGTACCGTTGGTACGGGCGTATATGAGATCATAAAAAATACGCCGGAAATGCTCTTAAAAGGCGCGCACGGAGAAGAGATCGGCGTAAAATACATTCTTGATATCAAATCGTTTGACGATCCTGCGAAGGAAGCTTTGCGCATCACAGACCTGAATCTGATCCTCAACGACCCCGAGGTGGGCGTGGTGGTGGAATCCATGGGCGGTTTGAAGCCTGCGTTTTCTTTCTGCATGCAGTGCCTGAACGCTGGCAAGAGCGTGGTAACCTCCAATAAGCTGCTGGTGGCCGAAAAAGGCGAAGAACTGTTTGCAGCGGCAAAAGAACACAACGCGGCTTTCCGCTTCGGCGCAGCCGTGTGCGGCGGCGTACCTGTAATACGCACCATGTTCTACGGGCTTGCGGCCAACGAGATCACCGGTTTTGCCGGTATACTGAACGGCACCTCCAATTTTATTCTCACAAAAATGATCCGCGAAAAGATGTCAAACGCGGCCGCGCTGGAGCTGGCGCAGAAAAACGGATATGCAGAAAAAGATCCCACCGACGATATCGAGGGCTTTGACGCCGCGCGGAAAACGGCGATCCTTGCGTCCATCGTATCCGGCCGTCATATTTATCCGAACGAAGTGCATACCGAAGGGATCACCGCGATCTCGTCTGAAGACGTGGAATATGTAAGCGGCGTAAACGCCAAAATCAAGCTTCTGGGCCGGGGCGAAAAGCAGCCGGGCGGGCAGATCTACGTATGCGTTTCCCCCGCTGTGATCGGCGCGGACGATATGATCTCTTCCGTAGAAGGGGTATATAACGCCTTAAAGGTTTACGGCAGCAATATCGGCCAGATCATGCTCTATGGCCCCGGCGCCGGTAAAGACGCCACGGCCAGCGCCGTTGTGGCGGATGTGATCGATTGCGTACGCGTTCCCGGCTTTGATACGGCCTATTGTTGGGAAAATGCCGTCGAAAATGCCGTTTTGCCCTACGAAGCGTATGAAACATCCCTTTACGTACGCGGTTACGCAAACGATAAAAAAAGAGCCGTTGCGGCGATCCGCGAACGGTTCGATGACGTATGCTTTCTTACCCGCGCAAACGCGCCGGAAAACGAGCTGGCGTTTATAACGGATAAACGCCCCGAAAGGGAACTGCGCGCCGCTCTGGAAGAACTGGACGGCTTCGCCGCCGCCAACGTGATCAGAAAGATCTGATCATTTGTTATTATGGCGGTATCCCGGTGCATAATTCCGCATTCCGCATTCATAATTCCGCATTAAATTACCACCGTTCCGCTTCTGATCTCCCTGATCCCGTTTTCGGTTTGCAGCAGCAGGCTGCCGTCCGGGCCAATGCCGGTAACCGTGCCGGTGAGCGAATCATTTTCAGATACGATTTTTACGCGCTTATCCGTGAGATAGGCGCGTTCGTTGATTCGTCCGGTATAATGCGCGGCGGCGCACAGGGCGTTTTCGGCGTAAATAAACGTATCCAAACGGGATACGATCTCTTTGATCAGCGTTTCTTTTTCGGGAATCGGCGCGTTTTCCGCCGCAAGAGAGGTGATCGTATCTTTCAGCTCCGGCGGAAAATCCTCTTTTTTCATGTTTACGTTGATCCCTACGCCCACCACTGCGGCAACGCCGCCGGGGCCGGATACCAGCTCCGTAAGGATCCCACACAGTTTTTTGCCGTGAAAATAAAGGTCGTTCGGCCATTTGATCTGCACGCCGATACCGAATGCTTCCAGCGCTTCGGCTGCCGCAAGACCCGCTGAAAGCGTAAGAAACGGAATATTGTCTTCCGTTCCCTTCAGCGGAAACGCGGCGGAAAAGTAAACGCCGCCCGCCGGGGAATAAAAGCTTTTGCCCTGCCGGCCCCGGCCGCCGGTCTGAACGTCGGCGGAGATCACGTCCCATACGGGGCGCTGCGAACGCCGTATTTTATCTTTCAGCTCCGTGTTTGTGGAAACGCTTGTTTTTTCAAAAATAAATGTTCTTTCCATAACCAAATAAAAAGGAGCGCCTTGGGGCACCCGACACAAGGAAGAAAAAAAAACACTTGGCATCTATCAAAACTTGAAAGTGTCATAGTGGGTAATATACTTTCAACGGCCGGATATAATTATTCCTTATTCCTTATTCAGCCCATTATTCTTTTCTACGGTATTGATTGAAGAAATCAACATTCTGCGTATTGCGCCACATGTATTCCTCAAGGTTATTTTACATGTTTTGAAGAGATCTGTAAAGAGCTAAATTGTTCGCTTATGCTCACAGCTAAATTGAAGCCTTACGGCTTCAGCTAAATTGAAAACCTGCGGTTTTCAGCTAAATTAAATTCGCCACATAGCTCGCGCAGCGAATTTAGCTCCCGAAGGGAATTTAGCTGACCGCAGGTCAATTTAGCTCGCCGTAAGGCGAATTTAGCTGCGGCACACTTCCCTTACGGAAGGTGCCGCTTGCGGGCGTTTTTATTCGTTTTCGCGCTGTTCAAAGGCGATCACTTCGTTTTCGGGGCTTATGGTGATATACATGCCCTGGGGCACGTAATCGGCGTCCATATCGCGGAATATGCGCATTTCATCCTGCGAGAGCTCCAGAAGGGCGTCGTAGAGTACGTCGCAGAAATCGCGGGTTTCATCGGTTCGGGCGGCTTCGAGATATTTGGGGTAAGAGAAATCGAGAAAAGCGTTTTCGTGAGAGCGGAGCATGCTCTGCCGCAGATATTCATCCAGCGGAGAGGGCAGTTTCACTTCCCTGTCCGCAACGATCTCGCCGGTGGTTTTATCGCAAAAGATGAAAACGATCTCATCAACAGGGCGGGATTCATCGTTCATATACCGCATGCAGTGATACAGCGTAAAGGTGATATCGCTCCAATCGTAATCGCCGATCTTCAGCGCGCCCTGCAGAAAGCGGAAGGGCGCGAACACCAACTGCAGCTCGCCGTGGGACACCGCGTTTTCTTCCTCCGCGCTCATCTGCGCCCAGCGGGTGACCACAACCAGCTTATTGCCGAACACATAGGCGTTGGTGCCGTCCGGCAGGCTGAAGCCGCAGTAATCCATATATACGGCGCTGGTCTCGTCCTCTTTGGTCATGCACAGCACACGGCCGCGCTTTGGCACGTCAATTTCTTCGGCAATGGTGACGTCGCCATATTGCTTACGGAACATCGGGTTACCTCCTCAACACAGCCGGAAACGAAACCGAATGTGTATACCACCATATTATACCAAATAATAAAAAAATGTCAAGCAAAAAGCTTGACGGATGGTGCGGAACGCCGGTTCAAATTATAATTTATCTGTTCGCTGCGCGAACGGGCGAATGCACCTTCGGTGCGGGAGGATGCGCCATACGGCGCGGGAGAATGTGCCTTCGGCACGGGAGATGTGCCTTACGGCACGGGGAAGTTACATAGCCTGTGTTATTCTCCCGCGAGCGGCAGCGAGCATTCTCCCGCGAACGAAGTGAGCATTCTCCCTGTCGCGCCTGCGGCGCGACAAACTGCAATTTTCGTTTATCCGCGAGCGTTACAGTGCGGCTTCCAGCGCTTTGGCGAAGGCCTCCAGGCCGGCGCGGTCTTCGGGGGTGAAGCGGTTTTGTATGGGGCTGTCGATATCCAGCACGCCGAAGAGGGCGCCGCCGGGGGTATGCAGTGGGATCACGATCTCGGCGGCGGAGGCGCTGTCGCAGGCGATATGGCCCGGAAACAGATGCACGTCCGGCACCACCAGGGTTTCGTTTTTTGCCGCCGCGGTACCGCACACGCCGCGGCCCATGGGGATTCGCACACAGGCGGGGCGGCCCATAAAGGGCCCTAAAATCAGTTCCCCGGGCCGGGCGAGATAGAAGCCCGCCCAATTGAGATCGGGCAGGCTGCAGTACAAAAGCGAGGCGGCGTTGGCAAGCACGGTCACCTGTTCGTTTACGCCCTCGGAAAGCGCGTTGAATTGTTCCACAAGAAGCTTATAATCCATTGCTTTATATCCTCTTAAACGACGGGTTCTGTTCCCACTTCGGAGGCGGCGCGATTTTCACGCATTACTGCAAGCTCATCCAGTATCGCCTTTCTGCGCTTGCCTGTGAAGGTATCGAAAGAATACACGATGGCGGGCAGCAGGTTGCCGATCACGCCGCACAGCGCAACGGTAAAATAGATGCCCTTTAAGGTGCGGTCGCTCTGCACGATATCTACGGCGTTGCCGCTCGCATCCTGCATGCCGCTCCGGTAGCCGATGGCCTTCAGCGACAGGTTTTTGATGTTCACGCGCAGCAGCGAATTCAGCTTGCCGGTGATGCTCTGCACCGCCACAAGGATGCCGTCTGACCGCAGCGGGGCGCCGAGGCGCTTTTCCGTATACCACTCCATATAGTCTGTGGAATCCGCCACAATGATCTTTCTTGCTGCGCCCATACCGGCGTTGGGCATACCGGAAAGGCCGATCAGCACACCCACCAGATAGCGCCATTTGCGGATACGGGGCAGATCGAACTTCAAGCCGAACAGCGCGATCAGAGAATAGAACACGGTGGAATAGGTATGGCTGCCAACCAGAATGGTGCGGGCGGAAAGCCTTGCGCCCACAAAGGGCACCGCGAGCAGGCCGACGTAGCCCAGCGAACCGCTGATCATATCGATGATGGCCTTCATGCCGTAGTTATCGAAGGTTTCGCGGTAGAGATCGGGCAGAAGATCGTAAGTGACCTGCCGCACGGTTTCGCATACGGTGGCAACCATGGTGATGATAAAGGGCTTGTTGTGCAGAACGGCGGATACCGTATTGCGGTTCCAGGTCACCTTTTCGTTTTCGTGCACCTTTAAGGTACCCACCTTCTCGTTCAGCGTGAAATAGGGGGCGAACATCACGGAAACGCCCAGCACGCAGAACACCAGCGCAACGAAGAAGTAGCCCCATTTCTGGCCGTTGGCGGTTTTGAACCGCTCCACCACCATGGGAAGCACCCAGCCGGGCAGCATGGAGCCCAGCGTGGTGGCGAGGGATGAGATGGTATAGAAATTTTTACGGTCGTTGGGGTTGTTGGTCATGCGCAGCGAGATCGTGCTCATGGACATATCGTAGAAGGTATCCACGCCCGAAAACAGAATGGTAAGCGCCAGCGACCAGATCATATTCACCGCAATGCTGCCGGTGGGCACGATAAACAGCAATAAGCTTGTAAGCGCAAAGGGGATGGGCGTGATCTGCAGAATGCGCTTTGTAATGCTCTTGTGCCCCTCACGCACGGGCCGGTCCAGCAGCGGCCCCGCCACCGGCGGCACAAAGAACGAGATCACCTGCGAGACGGTTTCCATGATATTCAGCCGCCCGGGATCGATCATCTGAAAATCGCGGTTGAATTTGCTGGAGTAGGTGTAAACGCAATCCTGCCCCATGGCGTTGCCGAACATACCGCCGGCATACCCAAGCTGCTCCTTTACGGTGAAGGAAGGATTATGCGTAAAATTATGAACCATGCCGGTAACTTTAGCCTTGACGCCCATAACGGACCTCCCCTTCGTTATTTTGTATGTTTTAATCATAATACATCAGCATTGTTTTGTCAATTAAAAATAAAAGGAACGCCGGCAGAACCGACGCTCCTTGCTTCGTTTGGAATCATTCAGCCGAAGATCTTCAGATCCATCCCTCCGGCAAGATGTAGTTTACAATGAATTTGTCGTTTGAAAGCGTAAAACAGATATTACAGAAAAGCCCCTCGCCGGTGGAATAACTGCCGTCCGTATAATATCGGATCGCGCTGCCCGTATAATACAGAGATACGTTCCCGTCTTCCTGCTCCGTATAATGCGGCGTGCCGTACGCGTGAAGGATCTCAGCTTCATCGCAGCCGTTTTCCACCGTTAAGCCGCGGGCGTCACGGAATTTTGATTTGCGCGTTAACGTCAGCTCAATCTGCGATATATCGCCGTCCGTCACCTTACACGGTTCCTTCGTGTTATTATCAACCGTAAGGAAGATCTCTTCATCCCCTTGCGTCATGGTAAAGCAGAAGCCTGCGTCGGGCTGCAGCACTTCGTCTGCGATCGAAAGATCCATCTGCCAGCCGTTATCCAGAAAATCTTTCAGGGCGTAAGGATAGGTGTAGGTATGGCCGAGAAGATCAAAACTGAGATCGGCAGGCGTAAGATAGCCGAACATATAGGTTTCGGGGAGAGTTTCAAGCTCTACAGCGGCGCGAAGGATCAGGCGCGCGTCGGAGGCAGCGACCTCTTCGCTGCCCTCAACCATATCCGCATCCACGTTGCAGAGATAATACTCGATGGAACCAGGCGCGTAGGACTCAAGATTTACGGCTCTTCTCAGCGCAAGACGCGCATCCGCCGCGGTGATCTTACCGTCGCGATCCACGTCGCCGGGCCGCAGCATGGGAGATACCGATGAAACAGTCCATTCGCCGGTTTTGGTATTCAGCACCGTTTTCACCTGAGAGGGAACATACTCGCCGAAAGAAGTAAACTGTTTCACTACAAGAATGATCTCCGTTGTTTCGGGAGCATCGGCGGAAACGTTAAAGGAATACCGCGCGAGTTCATATGCGCCCGTGTTATCAAGAGCCTCCGTCAGGAACAAATTGGTGTTGATCCGGCCGGGAATACCGGTATTATCCATAATAGTGCAATTGTCGAGATCGGCGAGACCTTCGCCCGGATCGCCCTGCCACGCACCGACGGCATTCTGCTGCACAGAAAGCACGCTGGGATCATAGAACATAACAATGTCCGCATCCACAAACCCCAGGCAATCACTCAGCCACAGGCTCAGATCCAGCGATTCGCCGTCAAAGCCCTCAACGCCGGCCCAGAAACCGAAGTTTTCCTGCGGCGGAGCAACAACGGGAATGCTTTCCGTCTGGATATAACCGCAACGTGTACATGTACGCGTCCGCTCGCCCTCTTCGCTTTCGGTGGGCTCTTTGGTCACGGTCCATCCGCTGAAGGAGTGCTCTTCCGTTGCGCTGATCGTTTCAGTGACCGTCTGGTTGCAGATGGCGCAGAAATATCTCATCTCTCCGTCGGCGCAGGTGGCGGGGGTGATCACTTCCGCTTCGCCGTGACCGTTATGTATACAGGTGCCGATAACCGATTCGGAAGAAATCTGAATACCGCCGGTTTCTTTCAGCTGCAGACGAACAAACGGGAGATTCTCCTCTACTTCGATCACCCCGCAGGAAAAACCGTCGGGGTACGTATAGATCGTTTCATGCACAGTGGATCCGGGATCGCCTATGACGTTAAACGTGAATATCAGCGCCCGGAAGGATTCACCGTTGATATCAACGCCGCTGTCCTGCTCAACGTCCGCGGCAAATTCCTCCGAGGTCCACAATTCCTCTTTGAAATAGAATGAACCTGTTACAGTACCGGGGCGCTGCGTAATTATTTCGGACACGAAGGAGTTATTTTCCGTATCATGTATATTTTTGGCGTCCTCACCTTTGCTTGCCCGCAGGAATTCAAGAACTTCAGAATCGTAAACAAGCTCATAATCGGCGGATTTCAGCCCCTCGCAATCGTTCAGGATAAGCGCAACGACATATCTGCCATAACTGTTCGGTATTTCTTCGAAGGTAAACGCCGCGTCGCATTCAACAGGCGATGCTTCATCATAACGGTAGATACCGTCATCTTCAAAGAAGATTCCCTGTTCTTCCAGATCCACAGCGGCGCGAATGATCATTCTCGCGTCGGCGGCTGTAACAACGCCGTCCCGAACGATATCGGCGGCACGGTATTCACTTGAATCGGGAGCAAAGTCTTCGAGCCCTACAGCTTGGCGCAACGCCAGACGCGCATCCATGGCGGTAACAGAACCGTCGCCGTCCACGTCGCCGGGAAGCAGGTCAGGGACGATTACCGGAACGCTTTCCTTTTGCGTATAGCCGCATACGGTACAGGTGCGCGTTTTTTCACCCTCAACAGCCTCGGTGGGCTCTTTGGTCACGATCCACTCGCCGTAGGTGTGGGCAGCCGTGCCGCTGACGGTACCGCAGCCGTTGGCGCACTCGTACCAGTGGTTTGTGCCGTCGCTCTTCAGCTCGGTATAGCTGTGGCCGAGGGCTTCGCCGTATTCAGTGCCACAGACAGAGCACTTGGCCT
>CAMOVW010000043.1 GCA_946627725.1 uncultured Clostridia bacterium | reverse complement strand
CTTTATCCCTTTACCACAACATCTGGTTTTTTCTGCTTAAAGCCGATATTCAGAACTGCAATTTGTTGTCCTTACAAAAACCGTAAATACAAAAAAAGATCCCGAAGGTTTTTCTCCCTCGGGGTCTTGTTGCATATATCGGGCGTATCAGCGGCAGACCAGTTCGCCGTTTACCGCGTCCACGGTAAGATTATCGCCGGCTTTTACACTGCCGCCGAGGATGGCGCGGGCAAGCAGAGTCTCCACTTTGGACTGCAGATATCTGCGCAGCGGCCTTGCGCCGTACAGGGGATCGAAGCCCCGGTCGATGATCAGCGATTTCGCCGCGTCGGTGATGGTGAGCGTCAGAGATCTGTCCGCAAGGCGGGCCTTCAGGCTGTTGGTGAGAATATCGATGATGCCGGTCAGGTTTTCTTTCGTCAGCGGACGGAAGAGCACGGTCTCATCCAGCCGGTTCAAAAATTCGGGTCGGAACGCCCGGTGCAGCTCCGCCATTACGGCGTTCTGCGCCTCCTCGGTGATCTCGCCGTTTTCGCCGATGCCCTCCAGCAGATACTGGCTGCCCAGGTTGGATGTGAGGATGATGATGGTGTTCTTGAAATCCACGGTGCGGCCCTGGGAATCGGTGATGCGGCCGTCGTCCAGTATCTGCAGCAGAATGTTGAACACGTCCGGGTGCGCCTTCTCGATCTCATCAAACAGCACCACACTGTAGGGCTTTCTGCGCACGGCCTCCGTAAGCTGGCCGCCCTCGTCGTAACCCACGTATCCGGGCGGCGCGCCGATCAGACGGGATACGGAGAACTTCTCCATATATTCGGTCATATCGATCCGCACCATGTTGTGCTCGTCGTCAAACAGGCAATCCGCAAGGGATTTTGCCAGCTCCGTTTTGCCCACGCCCGTGGGGCCCAGAAACAGGAAGGAGCCTACCGGCCGGTTCGGGTCCGAAATGCCTGCGCGGGAGCGCAGTATGGCTTCGGTCACTTTCTGCACGGCCTCATCCTGCCCAACCACGCGGCGGTGGATGTATTTATCCAGCTGCAGCAGCTTTTCTCGTTCGCCCTCCATCAGCTTCGCTACGGGTATGCCGGTCCAGCGGGCCACGATGCCGCTGATCTCCTCTTCGGTAACGGTATCGTGCACAAGGCTCTGTTTGCGGCTTTCCTCCTGTTTGGCTTCCGCCGCTTTCAGTTTGTTTTCCAGCGCGGGCAGATCGCTGAATTTGAGCCGCGCCGCCTTCTCGTATTCATATCTGAGCTGGGCGTTTTCGATCTCGGCGTGCAGCTTTTCGATCTCCGCTTTCAGCTCCTTCACTTCGTCAACGCTCTTCTTCTCGTTTTCCCATGAAGCCTTCTGCGCGTTGTATTTGTCTTTCAGCTCGGCGAGCTCGGCGCGCAGCTTCTCCAGCCGCCCGCGGGAGAGGTCGTCGTCCTCTTTCTTCAGCGCCATTTCTTCAATTTCCAGCTGCATGATCTTGCGGCGCAGACCGTCCAGCTCTTCGGGCATGGAATCGATCTCCGTGCGCACCTGCGCGCAGGCCTCATCCACCAGGTCGATGGCTTTATCCGGCAGAAAACGGTCCGAGATATAACGGTTTGAAAGGGTCGCCGCTGCCACAAGGGCGTTGTCGTGGATGCGCACGCCGTGGTAGACCTCGTAGCGCTCTTTCAGGCCTCTTAAAATGGAGATCGTATCCTCCACCGTAGGCTCATTCACCATCACAGGCTGAAAGCGGCGCTCCAGCGCGGCGTCCTTTTCAATGTACTTGCGGTATTCGTCCAGCGTGGTGGCGCCGATGCAGTGCAGCTCGCCCCTTGCCAGCATGGGCTTCAGCAGGTTGCCCGCATCCATGCTGCCCTCGGTTTTGCCCGCGCCCACAATGGTGTGCAGCTCGTCGATGAACAGCAGGGTCTTGCCCTCGCTTTTTTTGATCTCTTCCAGCACGGCCTTCAGGCGTTCCTCGAATTCGCCACGGTATTTGGCGCCGGCGATCAGCGCACCCATATCCAGCGAGAAGATGGTTTTATCCTTCAGCCCTTCCGGTACGTCCCCGCGCACAATGCGTTGGGCGAGGCCCTCCGCAATGGCGGTTTTGCCCACGCCGGGTTCGCCGATCAGCACGGGGTTGTTCTTCGTTTTTCTGGAAAGAATACGGATCACGTTGCGGATCTCCGCGTCTCTGCCGATCACCGGGTCCATTTTGTTTTCACGGGCTCTCTCTACCAGATCTGTGCCGTATTTCGCAAGCGCGTCATAGGTGCCCTCGGGGTTATCGCCCGTAACGGGGGCGCTTTTTACTTTTGCAAGCGCTGCGGCAAAACCGTTTTTGGTGATCCCGTGGTCCGAGAGCATCTTTTTCAGCTGGCGCGATCCCGCCGCGAACATACCCAGCATCAGGTGCTCCACCGAAAGATATTCGTCTCCGGTTTTCTTTGCTTCTTTCTCCGCCTCGCGCAGCACGTTGTTCAGCTCGCTTGAGGTGTAGGGTTCGCCCGCGCTCTGCAGGGTGGGCATTGCGCGGATCATGGTATCCAGCTCCGCCAGAAGCCCGTCGCAGTCCGCGCCCATTTTTGTGAGCAGGCTCGGTATCAGCCCGCCGTCCTGGTCGATCAGCGCATACAGCAGATGCTCCGGCGTCAATTCGGAATTGCGATTCTCCGCCGCCATATTCTGCGCGGTACGGATCGCGTCTATCGTTTTCTGTGTAAAATTCTGTGCGTTCATATCAATTCTCCTTTCATGGAAATCGGAAATGCCAGAGAGTGTATTCTGTGATTATTCTGCATTGTGTGTCAGCGCGTTACAGGTACATACCCACTTCGTCCAGGTAACGCAGGTATGCGGCGCGCACGTCCGCTTCTCCGTATCTGCCGCCGAGGCAGCCCTTCATGCAGCTGTCAAACAGCCGGATGTACGCCGAAAGGGCGTTCGCAAGGGTTTCGGCGTCCGTATTGTGGGCGGGCAGCGCAATGCTGCGGGTGAATTTCCCCTCGTACAGGGCGTAGTCGACGTGCACGCCGGCCGGCGGCAGAAATGCGTCTTCCGTGCGTTTCCACAGCCGGAAGAAATCCGCCATGGCCGCCAGAAGCCCGGCGGATTGGGTACGGAACACCACGTTCAGCTCGCCGATGGTGCTGCTGTCGCCCTTGTAAAGCTGTACCTCGTATTTTACCGTGGGGCGGTATTTGTACTCCAGCGCGCTCTTCAGCGAAAGGCTCATGGCCCCCGGCGCGAGAAACGGCACCAGATCCGTAGCGGGTGAGAGCAGCCGCTCCACCTCGCTCAGAATATTGTTGATCCGCTGCTCCGGCGTTACAAAGCCCACGTATTCCGCCAAAATGGAGTTGATCAGGCCCGACCGGGTCGCCCCCATGCGGTGCGCCAGCTTATCCACCTCCCGTACCACGTCTTCGCTGAGCATTAAACTGTATAATGTTTTTGCCATACGATCACTCTTTTCTTTCTTATCTGAGCATATCATAACACAAATCAAAACTTTTGTCAAGATAATTATATAAAAATATCAACAAATTATATAAGAAAAACTCAAGAAAATTATCCTTGCCCAGAAGCGGGTTTTATATTATAATAAAAAAGGTTATTTACGGGAAGAACATAACGCCCGGCACTGTTTTTCAGGAGGTTTATATATGAACTATTTCATCGGTATCGATCTCGGCACGTCCGCCGTAAAGCTGCTGCTGGTGGATGCGGCAGGCAAGGTGCTGAACACGGTCAGCAAAGAGTATCCGCTGTATTTCCCGCATCCGGGGTGGAGCGAACAGAACCCCGCCGATTGGTGGCAGGGTGTGCAGACCGGCTTAAAAGAACTGCTTGCCGGGTTTGACGCATCACTTGTGGCAGGGATCGGCTGCGGCGGGCAGATGCACGGCCTTGTGGCGCTGGACGAAGCGGATGAGGTGATCCGCCCCGCCATTCTGTGGAACGACGGCCGCACCGAAAAGCAGGTGGCCTATCTGAACAGTGAGATCGGTAAAGGCGTCCTCTCCGCTTGCACCGCAAACATTGCCTTTGCGGGCTTTACCGCCCCCAAGATCCTTTGGATGCGCGAGAACGAGCCCGAAAATTTCGCCCGCATCCGCAAGATCATGCTGCCGAAGGATTATATCAATTACTTGCTCACCGGAGTTCACGCCTGCGATTATTCCGACGCCTCCGGTATGCTGCTGCTGGATGTGGAACATAAATGCTGGTCCGATAAGATGCTGCAGATCTGCGGTATCACGCGGGACGTTATGCCCCGGCTGTTTGAGAGCAGCGCCGTGATCGGCGCGCTGCAGCCCGCGGTCGCCGCCGCTTTCGGTCTGCCCGAAAGCGCCGTAGTGGTTGCCGGGGCGGGGGATAACGCCGCGGCCGCCGTGGGCACCGGCACCGTAAACAACGGGGATTGCAATATCTCCGTCGGAACCTCCGGTACGGTGTTCATTGCTTCCGATACCTTTGGGGTGGATCCCCATAACGCACTGCATTCCTTCCCCCACGCCTCCGGCGGGTATCACCTGATGGGCTGCATGCTCAGCGCCGCCTCCTGCAATAAGTGGTTCTGTGAAGAGATCCTCGGCACAAAGGATTTTTCCGGGGAGCAGGCCTCCATAGACGAAGAAAAACTGGGCAGAAACGACGTATATTTTCTGCCGTATCTGATGGGGGAGCGTTCTCCCATCAACGACGCTTCCGCCCGGGCGCTGTTTTTCGGCATGCGCATGGATACCACCCGCGCCGATCTGGTGCAGGCGGTGCTGGAGGGCGTCGCCTTTGCCCTGCGCGACAGCCTTGAGGTGGCGCGGTCGCTCGGGCTTGAGATCGCTGAGAGCTGCCTGTGCGGCGGCGGCGCGAAATCCCCCCTGTGGCGCAAGATCCTCGCCAACGTACTGAACGTAACGCTGAAGATCCCCGCTGCGGAGGAAGGCCCCGGCTACGGCGGCGCCATGCTGGCAATGGTGGGCGCAGGGCTGTTCAAAAACGTGCCCGCCTGCGCCGAAGCCCTGGTGCAGATCAAAGAGACTGTATCTCCTTCGCCTGCGCTGGCCGCGCTGTACGAAGCGCGGTATCAGCAGTTCCGTAAGATCTACCCCGCGGTAAAATCTTTGACCCGATCCGCCGAATGATCATTATATAATGTATAATTAAAATATAAACCTATTATAAAGCAGGTGTTTTTATGCGTAAATTCCTTCCGGTGATCGCCGCAGGGTTGATTGTATTCACACTGTGCGGCTGCAGCTTTTTTGTTACGGAGGTCGAAACCGGCGCATCGGGATCCTCATCGGAATATACCTATTATTCCGCCCCTGCGTCAACCACGGCTCCCGCAGCGCAGCCTTCTTCCACACAATCTTCCTCTCAGGCGGGTACCACGGTTCCCGTAACGGAGCCTTCTTCCGGCGCAACCGTTACCATGCCTGCGTCCACTGCGATCCGCCCTACGGAAACTACCGCCCTCGAGCCCATGCAGACCGCCGCGCCGGAAACAAGTTCATCCGTAAACTCGGACGGAAACGTGGATCTCGGTATTCAGCTGCCGGACGCCAACGGCACGATGGAGGTCAGCCTTGATCCCGCAAACAGCTTTATAAAAGCGGTACATACCGCCCGGGGGATCGATACCTCGCTGCTTGCCGCCGTATACGCCGTGCCCGAAAGCGGCCAGAACTACGTGCTTGAGTTCAATTCCGCCGGAAAACGGACTTCCGATAACCTTCGCCGGGTGTATCTGCTGAAGGCGGACGGCAGCATCGCCAGCGTGGCCGCCGCCAAAAACAGCGAACGTGAGAATCTCTCCGCCACCGAAAACTGGTTCTGCATGAACGTGCTGATCAAATCCATGGTGATGAACGCCGTCGCGGACAAACTGAAATAAATGAGACGCGCGGCGCGAATATAATTCCGAATTTCCGAATTGTTTACACGCAGCGGGGCTGTTCTTTTGGCTGTAGAAAAAAATATAAAAAATTTGTAAGATCTTACAAACTTTTTTCAAAAAACACTTGCATTTCGCAATCGGTTGTGTTATGATATGCCAGTGCGCGAGTGAACAGGGCGTATTATGCCGTTCAGCTCGTGCTGATGTGCGATGATGCGGGAGGTGACTGCACGCTGATGCAGATAATTTCCGCGGAGTATGTCCGATTACAAACCGGGCGAAATTTTGGTTCTGTACCGCAGCGCAAATGCGAACCTTAACCGCATTGCGCGTATAAATGCGGCACAGCGTAAATCATGCTGTTCTGTCCGGAATATCTTGCGGATTCCGGACTTTAAAAAACAGCGGGCGCGAACAACCCGGCGCCGTGTGATTTTTATTGAAGCCCGCCCACCAAATTGAAGGAGGCAACACAAAATGGCAGTTAAGGAAAAAATCAGAATCAGACTCAAAGGCTACGACCACACGCTTGTAGACAAAGCAGCGGAACGCATCGTTGAAACCGCAAAGCGCACCGGCGCTCAGGTTTCCGGCCCCGTGCCGCTTCCCACCGAGAAAGAGATCGTTACGATCCTTCGCGCCGTTCACAAGTATAAGGATTCCCGCGAGCAGTTTGAGCAGAGAACGCACAAGCGTCTGATCGACATCATCCGTCCGTCCGGCAAAACGGCAGAGGCCCTCACGAACCTCGAACTTCCCGCCGGCGTGGATATCGAGATCAAAATGATGTGATTGATCCGGTTTTCCGGTTCACAGGTCAAGTCGGCACAGCCGACCAATAATCTGAAAGGAGTAAAAACAAAATGCAGAAAGGTCTTATCGGTAAAAAGATCGGCATGACCCAGCTTTTCGATGACAACGGCAACTTCATTCCCGTTACCGTGATCGAGGCAGGTCCCTGCGCAGTCGTCCAGAAGAAGACGGCTGAAAAAGACGGCTACGAGGCCGTACAGCTCGGTTTCGGCGATATGAAAGCCAACCGTGTAAACAAACCCATGAAGGGTCACTTCGCAAAGAACGACGTCGCTCCCAAGAAGGTGCTTCGTGAGTTCAGACTCGCGGATACCGCTTCCGTAAACGAAGGCGATATCATCAAGGCTGACGTTTTCGCGACAGGCGAAAAGGTAGACGTCAGCGGCACCAGCAAGGGTAAGGGATATGCCGGCGCCATCAAAAGATGGAACTTCGGCCGCCTGAAAGAAACCCACGGCTCCGGTCCGGTAGTCCGTCATCAGGGTTCCATGGGCGCGTGCTCCGATCCCAGCCGCGTGTTCAAGGGCAAGAAGATGCCCGGCCACCTCGGCAGCGAGAAAGTGACCGTCCAGAATCTGGACATCGTAAAAGTAGACGCTGAAAACAACCTGATCGCCGTAAAGGGCGCCATCCCCGGCGCAAAGGGCGGCTACGTTGTGATCACCGACGCAGTGAAAAAAGCTTAAGGAGGAAATAACAAATGCCGAAAATGGATATTCTCAATATGTCGGGCGAAAAGGTTTCCGAGCTTGAGCTGAACGAAAGCGTTTTCGCTATCGAGCCGAATATGTCGGCAATGCATATCGCAGTTGTGAATTACCTCGCCAATCAGCGTCAGGGCACACAGTCCACGCGCACGAGAAGCGAAGTAAGCGGCGGCGGCAAAAAGCCCTGGCGTCAGAAGGGCACCGGCCGCGCGAGACAGGGTTCCACCAGATCCCCCCAGTGGTATCACGGCGGTATCGCTCTCGGCCCCAAGCCCCGCAGCTACAGATTCACCATCAACAAAAAGGTTAAGGCTCTGGCCATGAAGAGCGCCCTCAGCGCAAAGGTCGCCGACAGCGAGATGATCGTTCTCGATTCCATCAAGCTGGACGCCATCAAAACGAAGGATATCGTTAAGATGCTCGCCGCTCTCTCCGCCGCCAAGAAGACCCTGATCGTTCTTCCCGAAAAAGACGACGTTATCTATCGCAGCGCCCGCAACATCGCCGGTGTGAAGGTTGCCCCCGTAAACACCCTCTGCGTATACGACATCCTGAATGCCGATACCATGATCATTGCGGCTGACGCTGTAAGCAAGCTCGAGGAGGTATATGCGTAATGGCTAAGTTTGCACAGGATATTATCCTTAAGCCGGTTGTTACCGAAGAAAGCATGCTGGGCACCGCCATGAAGAAATACACCTTCGTGGTTGCCAAAGACGCCAACAAGATCGAGATCGCGAAGGCCTGCGAAGAGCTCTTCGACGTAAAGGTCCTTAAGGTAAACACCGTAAACGTACGCGGCCATCTTCGCCGCTACGGCCGCTTCGAGGGCTACACCTCCGCTTATAAAAAAGCCGTGGTAACCCTTACGGAAGATTCCAAAACCATAGAGTTCTTTGACGGTATGTATTAATCCCGTGTGCCGGGCAGCGATGTATGGCATTGAGCCGGCCGCTAAGCTCCCGGTAATGAACGCAAAACTTCGATTTTAAGAAAGGAATGCGAATCAATGGCTATTAAAGTCTATAAGCCGACGACCAACGGTCGCCGCAACATGTCTACGACGGATTATTCGTCACTGTCAAAGGTTGAGCCCTGCAGAAGCCTTCTTGAACCCCTCAAGAAGACCGCCGGCAGAAACAGCTATGGCAGAATCACCGTTCGCCATCACGGCGGCGGCAACCGCAAAAAATACCGTGTGATCGATTTCAAGCGTCAGAAGCTGAACGTATCCGCGGAAGTGAAAACCATCGAGTATGATCCCAACCGTTCCGCGTTTATCGCGCTGATCGAATATACCGACGGCGAAAAGAGCTACATCATCGCTCCCGCCGGCCTCAAAGTGGGCGATCAGGTTGTTGCGGGCGCCGATGCGGATATCAAGGTGGGCAACGCCCTTCCTCTTTCCAATATCCCCACCGGTACCTTCATCCACAACGTTGAGCTGTATCCCGGCCGCGGCGGCCAGCTGGCCCGCTCCGCAGGCAACGCCGCTCAGCTGATGGCCAAAGAAGGCAAATACGCCCTTCTCCGTCTGCCCTCGGGCGAACTGAGAAACGTTCCGATCAGCTGCATGGCTACCATCGGCACCGTATCCAACGAAGATCACATCAACGTTAAGATCGGTAAAGCCGGCCGTACCCGTCACATGGGCATTCGTCCTACCGTTCGCGGTTCCGTAATGAACCCCTGCGATCACCCCCACGGCGGTGGTGAAGGTAAGAGCCCCATCGGTCGTCCCGGCCCCGTTACCCCCTGGGGTAAGCCCGCGCTCGGTTATAAAACGCGCAACCGCAAAAAGCAATCCAGCAAGCTTATCGTTAAGCGCGTAAACGATAAATAAGACGGAAAGGAGCAATAAATCATGGGCAGAAGCGTTAAAAAAGGACCTTTCGTTCAGCAGAAGCTTTACGACAGAGTCATTAAGATGAATGAAAAAGGCGAGAAAATCGTCCTCAAAACCTGGAGCAGAGCCTCCACAATCTTCCCGGAGTTTGTTGGCCACACCTTTGCCGTTCACGACGGACGCAAGCATGTTCCGGTGTATGTAACCGAGGATATGGTCGGTCATAAATTAGGCGAGTTTGCTCCCACGCGTACCTTCCGCGGTCACGCCGGCAGCAAAACTTCAAACAACGGTAAATAAGCTGAAAGGAGTGTTTTAAGATGGAAGCAAGAGCAAAAGCCACCTACGTGCGCATCGCTCCCCGTAAGGTCCAGATCGTGCTTGATCTGATCAGAAACAAGCCCGCCAACGAAGCGAAAGCGATCCTTAAATACACACCCAAGGCTGCGTGTGAACCGCTTGCAAAGCTTCTTGATTCCGCGATCGCAAACGCGGAGAACAATTTCGATATGGACGTTGAACGTCTCTACGTTGCAGAGTGCACCGTTTCTCAGGGCCCCACGCTGAAGCGTATCCGCCCCAGAGCCCACGGCCGCGCGTTCCGCATCAACAAGAAGACGTCTCACATCAACCTTGTACTCAAGGAAATGGAATAAGCGGGGAGGAGGAATAACAGCATGGGACAGAAAATTAATCCGACCGGTCTGAGAATCGGTGTTATCAAAGATTGGGAATCCCGTTGGTATGCAGATAAAGCCGCTTTCGGCGATACGCTGGTATCCGACTATGAGACCCGCGAATACCTGCTGAAGGCACTTGCCTCCGCCGGTGTTCCCAAAATTGAGATCGAGCGCGATCCCAAGAGAGTTCGCATCAATATCCACTGCGCAAAGCCCGGCATGGTAATCGGTAAGGGCGGCGCCGAGATCGAAAAGATCAAGGCCACCTGCAAGAAGATGCTCGGCAACGATAAGGACGTTTATATCAACATCATCGAGATCAAGCAGCCCGACCTCAACGCGCAGCTGGTTGCCGAAAAGATCGCGCAGCAGCTCGAAAAGAGAGTTGCCTTCCGCCGCGCCGTTAAGCAGGCCATCGGCAGCACGATGCGCCTTGGCGCCAACGGTATCAAGATCCAGTGCGGCGGCAGACTCGGCGGCGCCGAGATCGCCCGCAGCGAGACCTATAAAGAAGGCACCATCCCGCTTCAGACCATCAGAGCCGACATCGACTACGGCTTTGCTGAGGCAAAAACCACCTACGGCCGCATCGGCGTTAAGGTGTGGATCTACAGCGGCGAGGTTCTGCACGATAACAGCAGCAGAAACGATTCCCGCAGAAAACCCAGAAGAGATAGGAGGGCGTAAAGATGTTATTGCCTAAACGTGTGAAATACCGCAGACAGCAGAGAGGCCGCCTTAAGGGCGCCGCACACAGAGGCACTGCCGTGAATTACGGCGATTACGGCCTTGCCGCTCTCGAGCCTGCGTGGATCACTTCAAATCAGATCGAAGCCGCCCGTATCGCCATGACCAGATACATCAAGCGCGGCGGTCAGGTTTGGATCAAAATATTCCCCGACAAGCCCATCACCGAAAAGCCCGCCGAAACCCGCATGGGTTCCGGTAAAGGTTCACCGGAATATTGGGTAGCCGTGGTTAAACCCGGCAGAGTTATGTTTGAGATCGCCGGTGTTGACGAGGCTGTGGCCAGAGAAGCCATGCGTCTCGCCGCAAACAAACTGCCCATCAAGTGCAAGTTTGTTAAAAAGGAAGAGCAGGAGGTTGAAGCCGAATGAAAGCCGCAGAAATCAGAAATATGTCAGCAAGCGAGCTGGATGCTAAGCTCCGTGAGCTGAAAGATGAGCTGTTCAAGCTGCGCTTCCAGCAGGCCATTAACCAGCTCGACAACCCTATGCGTATCAGCGCCGTTAAGAAGGATATCGCCAGAGTGCTTACCGTGCTCCGCGAGAACGAACTTGCCGGCAAAGATGCCTGATAAGGAGGATATCATAAATGGAAAGAAATTTAAGAAAAACCCGTGTCGGCATCGTAACCAGTGATAAGATGGATAAGACCGTTGTTGTTTCGGTAAGAGACAAGGTCCGTCATCCGCTCTATAATAAGATCGTGAATCACACCATCAAGCTGAAAGCTCATGACGAAAACAACGAGTGCGGCGTAGGCGACCGTGTTCTCCTCATGGAGACCCGCCCCCTTTCCAAGGATAAGAGATGGCGCGTTGTTGAGATCATCGAGAAGGCGAAATAAGGAGGCACATATCTATGATTCAGCAGCAGACATTACTGAAAGTTGCCGATAATACCGGAGCTAAGGAGCTTATGTGCATCCGCGTTCTCGGCGGCACTGGCAGAAAATATGCCAACATCGGCGACGTAGTCGTCGCTTCCGTTAAAAAAGCCACACCCGGCGGCGTTGTTAAAAAGGGCGACGTGGTCAAGGCTGTGATCGTGCGTTCCGCTAAGGGCGTCCGCCGCAACGACGGCACCTATATCCGTTTCGATGAGAACGCCGCGGTTATCATCAAGGAAGATAAGAACCCCAAGGGTACCCGTATCTTTGGGCCGGTAGCAAGAGAGCTTCGCGACAAGGATTACACCAAGATCCTCAGTCTCGCTCCCGAAGTTCTGTAAGGGAGGAAAAAGCGAATGAGTAAGAAAGTTCATGTGAAATCCGGCGATACCGTTATCGTGATCAACGGCAAAGACAGAGGCAAAACCGGTAAGGTGATGCAGGTTAGCCCCAGCGAGGGTAAGGTTATCGTTGAGAAGGTAAACATCGTTTCCAAGCACGTTAAGCCCCGTCAGATGGGCGAGCCCGGCGGCATTCTGCAGGCCGAAAGCGCCATGTACGCCGATAAGGTTCAGCTGATTTGCCCCAAATGCGGCAAACCCACCCGCGTAGGCCACGTTGTGGAGAACGGCAAAAAGATGCGCGTCTGCAAAAAGAAAGATTGCGGCGCCAAGTTTGAATAATCGGGGAGGATAAGAAAATGTCAAGATTAAAAGAAGCTTATAAAAATGACGTAGCTCCCGCCCTGATGAAGAAGTTCGGCTACAAGAGCGTTATGCAGATCCCGAAGCTCGATAAGATCGTTATCAACGTGGGCTGCGGCGAAGCCAGAGAGAACCCCAAGGCCATCGACGCCATCGTGGGCGATATCTCCAAAATCACCGGTCAGAAGCCCGTTGTTTGCCTTGCCAAGAAGAGCGTTGCAAACTTCAAACTGAGAGAAGGCATGCCCAACGGCGTTAAGGTTACGCTGCGCGGCGAAAGAATGTACGAATTCCTCGACCGTCTCTTCAGCCTGGCGCTTCCCCGTGTGCGCGACTTCCGCGGTATCAACCCCAATTCCTTCGACGGCAGAGGCAACTATTCCCTCGGCGTGAGAGAACAGCTGATCTTCCCTGAGATCGAATACGATAAAGTAGACAAGGTTCGCGGTATGGATATCTGCATTGTTACCACCGCCGCCACAGACGAAGAAGCAAGAGAGCTGCTCACCCTTATGGGCGCTCCGTTTGCGAAATAAGGAGGGGACACCATGGCAAAGACGTCAATGAAAGTGAAGCAGGCCAGACCTGCCAAATATTCGACCAGAGCTTATAACAGATGCAAGATCTGCGGTAGACCCCACGCTTATTTGCGTAAATACGGCGTTTGCCGTATCTGCTTCAGAGAACTTGCCCATGCCGGCCAGATCCCCGGTGTGAAAAAAGCAAGCTGGTAATTAAGCTAAGAGCTAAAGGAGGTTTACGGCATGCAGATTACCGATCCCATCGCTGATATGCTCACGAGAATCAGAAACGCGAACTCCGCCAAGCACGATACCGTTTCCGTGCCCGCTTCCAATATGAAGAAGGCGATCGCGCAGATCCTTGTTGACGAGGGATATATCAAAGATTATAAAGTGGTTGAGGACGGCAAGCAGGGCATCATTGAGATTACCCTGAAATACGGCCCCAACAAGAGCCAGGTACTTCTTGGCCTGCGCAGAGTTTCCAAGCCCGGCCTGCGTATCTATACCGACTGCGAGAATATGCCGAAGGTTATGAAGGGCCTCGGTGTTGCGATCCTCTCCACGTCGAAGGGCGTTATGACAGACAAAGCGGCCCGCAAGCTGAACGTCGGCGGCGAAGTGCTCGCCTTCATCTGGTAAGGAGGTACGAGGGATGTCAAGAATTGGTAAATTACCCATCACCGTTCCTGCAGATGTTGATGTTAAAATCGAAGGCAGCACCGTTACCGTAAAGGGCCCCAAGGGCACGCTTACCAGCACCTTTAACAGCAATATCGGCATCGAGATGGAAGACGGCCACATCAAAGTGACCCGTCCCAACGATAACAAAGAGAACCGTTCTCTTCACGGTCTTACCAGAACGCTGATCAACAACATGATCGTGGGCGTTCACGAGGGCTTCAAAAAGCAGCTCGAGATCGTAGGTATCGGTTACCGCGCAGAGAAGGCCGGCAACGACCTTGTTCTGAAAGTCGGTTTCTCTCACGACGTTAAGATGACGCCTCCCGAGGGCATCACCATCGAAGTTCCCGGCCCCAACCAGATCGTGATCAACGGTTACGATAAGCAGCTGGTAGGTCAGTTTGCGAGCGAAGTTCGCGGCGTACGTCCCCCCGAACCCTATAAGGGCAAAGGCATCAAGTATTCCGACGAAGTGGTTCGCCGCAAAGAAGGTAAAGCCGGTAAGGGCGGTAAATAATAAAAGGAGGATAGAGCTATGGTTAACAGACCGAATACGAAAAAAGCCAGACTTGCGCGTCACGCGAGAGTCCGCAAAAAGATCCACGGCACTGCCGCTTGTCCTCGCCTGAACGTTTTCCGCTCTCTGAAGCACATCTACGCGCAGCTGATCGACGATGATAAGGGCGTAACCCTTGTTTCCGCCAGCACTGCCGAGAAGAGCTTTGAGGAATACGGCGGCAATATCGACGCCGCTAAAAAGGTAGGCAAGCTTCTCGCCGAGAGAGCAGCCGCCAAGAATATCGAAAACTGCGTGTTTGACCGCGGTGGCTATATTTATCACGGCCGTGTCCAGGGCTTGGCCGAAGGCGCTCGCGAGGGCGGCCTCAAATTCTGATAAAGGAGGAATTGATTTTGGCTAAGTTTGAAACACCGAAAGAAGCACCTGAATTTCAGGAAAAAGTAGTAGCGATCAACCGCGTATCCAAAACCGTAAAGGGCGGTCGTATCTATAAATTCGCAGCGCTTGTTGTTGTGGGCGACGGCAAAGGCCGCATCGGTTTCGGCCTCGGTAAATCCGGCGAAGTTCCGGACGCCATCCGCAAGGGCATCGAAGACGCGAAGAAGAACATGATGACCGTAGCCCTCAAGGGCACCACGATCCCCCACGAGATCATCGGTAAATACGGCGCAGGCGTTGTGCTTATGAAGCCCGCCGCTCCCGGTACCGGCGTGATCGCCGGCGGCCCCGTTCGTGCGGTGGTTGAAACCGTGGGCATCAAGGACATCAGAACGAAAGCGCTTCGTTCCAACAATCCCTGCAATGTTATCAGAGCCACGCTCAACGGTCTTTCTCTCCTCAGAAACGCGGAAGAAGTTGCCGCCGTCAGAGGCAAGACCGTGAAAGAGATCTACGAATAAGGAGTGAACAAACATGGCAGAACTGAACATTAAGCTTAAGAAGAGCCTGATCGGCTGCAAGAAGGATCAGATCGCCACGGCCCTGTCACTCGGTCTTCGCAAGATCGGCGACGCTACGGTGCAGCCCGATAACGCTGCCACCCAGGGCAAGATTCACAAGATCGGCTTCCTTCTGGAAGTAACCGAGGCCTAAGAGCAGAAAGGACAGCTTAAAATGAAACTTCACGAGTTATCGCCTGCTCCCGGTTCCAACAAACCGGTTAAGCGTATAGGCAGAGGTCCCGCTTCCGGTCAGGGCAAAACCGCCGGTAAGGGTCACAAGGGTCAGAAGGCAAGAGCCGGCCGCGGCATGCGCCCCGGATTTGAAGGCGGCCAGATGCCCCTGCAGAGAAGACTTCCCAAGAGAGGCTTCAACAATATTTTCGCCAAGGAGATCGCGATCGTTAACGTAGGCGCTCTGAACGACGCCTTCGAGGCCGGCGCCGTTGTGGACGCTGCCGCTCTGATCGAAAGCGGGCTTGTAAAGAAAGAGCTCGACGGTATCAAGGTTCTTGGCCACGGCGAGCTTACCAAAGCGCTCACCGTAAAAGCAGACGCTTTTTCCAAAGAAGCTAAGGCTAAGATCGAAGCTGCCGGCGGCACCGCCGAAGAAGCCTGATCTCAACTATCTTAACTTCTGACGAAAGGAGCGTGCGCGCAAAATGCTAAAAACGTTTATCAATGCGTGGAAGATCGCGGATCTTCGTAAAAAGATGCTTTACACGATCCTGATCATCTTCCTCTTCAGATTGGGATGTGCCATCCCCGTTCCGTTTATCAATATTGCGAATGAGGGTCTGGTGAGCGCAGATGCGAACACATTCCTGAACTACCTTTCAATGATGACCGGCGACGCTTTCAACTACGGACGTCTCTTTGCGTTGGGTATCACGCCCTACATTAACGCATCCATTATCCTGCAGCTGTTGGCTGTTGCCATTCCCGCGCTGGAAAAGCTCTCTCACGATGAAGAAGGCCGCAAAAAGATGGCCACCATCACCCGTTATGTTACCATCGGCCTTGCGCTGCTGCAGAGCATTGCGTACTTCGTATACATCTGGAGCCAGAACATGCTGATCACCAACAGCGACGGCTCCAAGTACGAGGGCTTCCCGGTTGTGTTTATGGGCATTGTTGTTGTCACCGTTCTCACCGCCGGCAGTGCGCTGGTGATGTGGCTGGGCGAGCAGATCAACGATAAGGGTATCGGCAACGGTATCTCGCTGATCCTGTTTGCGGGTATCGTATCCCGTCTTCCCGCCACCGTATATTCACTGGTTATGCCCGCCTACAATCAGGGCGGCTGGTACTACCTGATCTCTGTGCTTGCAATCCTCTCCCTGCTTGCCATGATCGTATACATCGTTTGGATGGACGCCGCCGAGCGCCGTATCCCCGTTCAGTATGCGAAGCGCGTGGTCGGCAGAAAGATGTACGGCGGCCAGAGCTCCAACATCCCGATCAAGGTAAATATGAGCGGCGTGCTTCCCGTTATTTTCGCCAGCTCCATCCTGTCTCTGCCCCCCACGATCGAAATGTTCATTCACAACAAGATCAAAGAAGGCAGCTTCTGGGAGACCTTCTTCGGCTGGTTCTCTTCCACGAGTTGGGTGTACGGTATCATCTACTTCCTGCTCATCATCTTCTTTGCGTATTTCTATGCGTCAATTCAGTATAATCCCGTGGAAATGGCCAATAACCTTTCCAAAAACAGCGGTATGATCCCCGGCATCCGTTCGGGCAAGCCCACTGCGGATTATATTGCGAAAATCATCTCCAAGATCGTTCTTCTGGGCGCGCTTATGCTCAGCGTTGTGGCGCTGTATCCGGTGCTCTTCTCTCAGATCACCACCTGGACCAACCATGCGATGAACGTAACCATCGGCGGTACCTCCATCATCATTCTTGTAGGTGTTGCTCTTGAAACCGTTCAGCAGATCGAAAGCCAGATGATGATGCGCCACTATAAGGGCTTCCTTGATTAATCGGAGGCGCCCGATGAATATCATCTTTCTCGGAGCTCCCGGCGCCGGCAAGGGGACGCAGTCGGAGATCGTGAGTGAAAAGCTTGCGATCCCCACCATCTCCACCGGAAACATCATCCGCGCCGCGCTGAAAAACGAAACCGCCATGGGGTTGAAAGCCCGCAGCTATATTGAAGCGGGCGATCTGGTCCCGGACGACGTTGTGATCGGCATTATTCAGGAGAGGCTTGCCGAGGACGACTGCAAAAACGGCTTCATCCTCGACGGCTTCCCCCGTACCATCCCGCAGGCCGAAGCGCTGGACGCCATGGGTATCAAGATAGATAAGGTCATTGATA
>CAMOVW010000042.1 GCA_946627725.1 uncultured Clostridia bacterium | reverse complement strand
CGGATCCGTCAGGATCCATATCGCTGTCGCGCCTGCGGCGCGACAAACTGCAATTCATTACTTCGTTACACGTCTTCTAAAAACGCGCCGAAGAAGCGATCCGGCTGGCTTCTTCGGCGCTCTTATTTTCGTTATAATTGCAGGGCAGGCCAGCGGCGGTCTTTGTCGCTGAGCACGGGCAGGGCGCCGGTGGTGCTGAGTTCCGGCCAGCGGATGGCTACGGCGGGGTCGTTCCACATAAAGCCGCCCTCGTCGCCGGGGGCGTAATACGCGTCGCACAGGTACGCGCACACGGCCTCGTTTGATAGGGTGAGGCAGCCGTGGGCAAACCCACGGGGGATGAGCAGCTGCAGCGCGTTTTCTTCGCTGAGCTCTATGCCGAACCATTTGCCGTAAGAGGGGCTCTCTTTCCGCAGGTCCACGGCCACGTCGTACATACGCCCGCTGATCACGCGGATCAGCTTTGCCTGCGGCGCGGTCCGCTGAAAATGCATGCCCCGCAGCGTGCCGTAGAACGAACGGATCAGATTCTCCTGCACAAAAGAATACTGCAGCCCCGCCTGTGCAAGGTCGCGCCCGTTATACACCTCCGAAAAGCTGCCGCGGGCGTCGCGGTACACAGCGGGTGTGATCACACACAGCCCGGGAAAGCCTTCCGCAAATTCCGTTTTGATTTTACCCATTGCAATTCATCTCTTTTAAATAACGTGAGAGCGCGTCCTTCCAATCCGGCAGCAGCCGGAAGCCGTTTGCGGGCAGCGCGGAGAGATCGAGGCGCTCGTTCAGGGGACGCGGCAGGGCGTCCGCTGTAAATTCGGCGGTGGAAACGGGGTTCAGCCGCACCCGCAGCCCCGCCTGCCGAAAGATCTCGGCTGCAAAACCGCAGCGGCTGACGAAATCGCCCGTGTTCACGGCGTTATAATAACCGTACCGATCGGACCGGGCCATATCCAGAAGCAGACGGGCCAGATCTTTCGTATACGTGGGGGCGCCGATCTGATCGTCCACCACCGAAAGCGAATCGCGCGTGCGGCCCAGCCGCAGCATGGTATCCGCAAAATTGCCGCCGTGGATCCCGAAGAGCCACGCAGTTCTTACGATATAAAACGCGTCCATCCTGCGGGCGACGGCACGCTCCCCCTCCAGCTTGGAACAGCCGTAAACGTTCAGGGGATCCGGCAGGATATCGTCCGCCGGCCACGGTGCGCTGCCGCTGCCGTTATACACGTAATCGGTAGAAATAAAGATCAGTTTGCTGCCATACCGGGCGCAAAGCCCGGCGATATCGCCGGTGGCTGCGGCATTTACCGCATATACGGCAGCCCGGTTTTCGGGCAGCTGTGCCGTAACGGCGTTGCGCCACGCGGCGCAGTGGATCACCGCCTCCGGCCGATAATCGGCAAACAACGCGGCAAGGGCGGCATGGTCGCAGATATCCAGCGGTATATATCTGTAATTACCGGCGGCAAGCTGGGCCGCGACGCCGGTATCGGCGGCGGAACGGGCGCACCCGACGCAGCGGTCCCCCCGCGCCAGCGCCTCGTTTACCACGTAATATCCCAGCAGCCCCGCGGCGCCGGTTACAAGGATACGCATATCAAAGCCTCATCCTTTCCGCTGTGTTGGCGCGATCAAAGAAAATAGATCTGCTCCATCGTATCATCCGGCGCGGGGAGCGTACACGCCCCCGATTGCAGCCGCAGAAGAAATTCGTTCTGTACGTGATAGGTGCATTTCAGGGCACAGGGCCTGTGCAGCAGTTCAAGGTGCTTTTCACCGTACCAGATCCGATCCAGCGGCAGCGTGTTGGGGTCCCCTAAATTATACCCGTCCACATTGCGGAAGCAGGTGCACAGAAAGCAGCCGTTGGGGCTGATCACCATACGCAGCTTGCAGGTAAGGCAGGTGCGGCCCTCGGGCAGACGGGTGAGATCCCGCGGCGCGTAATCGTGCTGCTCCCATTCGCTGAACTGGTTATTCAGAACGATACGCATATGCCTGCAGGCGGCGGAAGCCTCACGGTAATAGGCCTGCAGCTTCTGCGAAAGGGATTGATACATGGGGATATCAAAGGTATAATCCGGGCAATAAAAGGGCTTCAATTCCATAAAGTCCGCCCCCTGCCGGTCGCAGAGCTGCGCCGCAAGGGTGATATCCTCTATATTTTCGGGCAGCACGATAAAGGATACCCCCAGGCTGCCCTTTTTGATTTTCGCAAATTCGCCCAGCTGCGCAACGATGCGGTCAAACGCCCCCGCCGTGTTGGAGCGGTGCACGGCGTTATGGGTCGCTTCGCGGCCGGAATCAAGCGATACTCTTACAAAATCGAACTTTGCGGCGGTTTCGGCAACGGCGCCGCACAGCGTTTCGCCGTTTGTATAAAGGCCCAGATGCACGCCGCCGGCCAGCAGCTTTTCTGCAAAACCGCAGAAGGCCGGGTGCAGCGTGGATTCGCCCCCCTCCCCTACGATGATAGCGGAATCCACACCGAGGGAGATCAGTTCCTCCGCCATTCGCATCAGCCTCTCTTCGGAAAACATACGATGCTCCAAAGGAAGATATTTGCCGTCGCAGAAAATGCAGTTATGATTGCACACGCCGGAAACCAGATCCACAAAAACGGTGGAAAGCGAACGGTGAATCCCGTCGCATACGCAAGCCTCCGCTTTTTCGGGGAAATGCGCCAGCTTGGAAACAAAATCGAACATAAACGTGAACTCCTAACGAAGTACAAACAATCCTTTTTATTTAATATTATCTTATCGTATACCAGCGCAGTATTTTAACGATAACGCCGATCTCCCCCTCGGCAGCTTCAATCTCCGCGTGCGCCCGCAGCCACGCAAATTTCTCTTCGGGGGAAGCATCAGGGTATTCCATATAACTGAACCGGATATGGGGAATATACACAACGTCCGGGCGTTTTTCGGGGTGCATCTCCCACCACAGCGAAACACGCTCCCACCCCTCCTGATAGTAATAGTAAGGGGAATGGGCGGCGATCAGGCGATCCGCGTCCAGATACACCGCAGGCGCGAGATCCGCAACGTAAAGGCGGTTTTCACAGAGCGCGCGTATTGTTTCGGCGTCTTTCACGCTTTTTTCATAATTCGCGGCGATCTCCGCCGTGGTGCGAAGCCCCTTCAGGGCGCCGCCGCCGATCACAGTATCCAGCGGCGCGTCGCTTTTCGCGAACAGGCGCTCCGTTTCATGCAGCCCCATCAGGTAAACACCGTGGGCGGCCTCCGCCGCGGGCATAAACGCCATGCCTGCGGCAACCAGGACGGCGATCAAGCGCCGCGGCTGATTCTTTTGCGCCTTTGCCCTTTGTTTTTCCTTCGGCGCGGCGGGAACGGTTCTTTTCGCAAGCGCCTC
Source organism: uncultured Clostridia bacterium (assembly GCA_946627725.1). Lineage (GTDB taxonomy): Bacteria > Bacillota > Clostridia > Oscillospirales > Acutalibacteraceae > RUG806. The sequence continues at coordinate 13,913 of CAMOVW010000042.1, read as the reverse complement.
GGCGGCAAAATCGCGCAGCGCGAAAAGCGCCGGCACGGCGATCACTTCCGAAAACGCGCCAAAGGCCGTCATGGAGATCATATCGCCGCACAGCATGGCGGCAAAGCCGAACAGCAGAAAGGAAAACAAACGACGATCCTTCCGGGCCGTGCAGAAATACGCGGCAGCGCCGAGCAGGCACAGCGGCAGCGGATGGCTGACCGTTTCGCCCACCGCGTAACCGATCCGCGCCATGGGGTAAGTCAAAGACCGTACCGTGAGCACGGCGTAAAGAACAATGCAAGCAGCAAAACAGATCCGCGACGCCTGCAGGTTAAATCTACGCAGGATCACGCAGGCGAACAGCGATACGCCGTACGCCCCCAGCAGCGCGGGATGATAGATCTCTGCGTAAATACCGAGAATGCTCAGCCGCCCCGAAAGCAGCGCAGCGACGCCGCCGGAGCGTTCCGGGTCGTTGAGGGCGTTGCGGAAGCCCTCCGCCAGCCCCGCGGGCGACGCCCGCATAAAGAACGCGGCGCACAGAATCAGCAGCAGCGCAGCCGCGGCAAGAATACCGAAGAACAGCGCCCTCCATACGGCGGGAGCCAGAGCGAAATCGTAATTTTCAAGAAACCGGGCGTTCTTCTTTCTGCAGATATACCGGCACAGCGCAAGCGCCGAATACGCAAACCAGATCGCAGCCATACTCGGTTCAGAAAGCACGGCGCAGCTGAACACGAACCCGGCAAGCCCGTACAGCCAAGGCCTGCTCTCTTTTCTGAGAAACAGCACCCAGCCCGTAAACAGCAAAGCGCAGCCGCAGATGAAATAATAATTGAGGGTTTTGATGCCGAAGGCGAAGGCGCCGCAGAATACGGACGCGGCCGCAACCGCCCAATACCCCCGGCCGCGCAGCCCGCAGTAAACCGCCGCAAACGCCGCCAGCTTACAAAAAACAAAGAAATACCGCAGCGCCAACAGCGCCCCCTGCGCGCCGCCGGAAACGGAATAAAACAGCGCAAAGGGCAGATAGTTGAACAGCGTTGAAAATGGCGTAAGGGTCCAATCGTCATAAAAAAGCCGATCCCCTTTTATCAGGCGGTATTCGTACACCTGATACAACGGTTCGTCCGCCTCGGTAAGCCCGTATGGCGCGCTGACAAACAGACATACCGCAAACGCCGCGCACACAAAGATCGCAGCGATATCCGCGCCGGAAAGCCGCAGCTTACCGATCTGAAACTGTAGATTCTTCAAGCACATGGTTGATTCTCTTGCGTTTTTATACGCACACCGACAACAGATCCAAAAAGCAGCAGGAGGACGTTATCATCACTCTGCCGATGAAAAAGAAAGTTCTTCAACCGTCAAAATACCCCCGGAGAGCATATCTTTAGGGACGCCGCGCCTCCGGTCAGTATTCCCGGAACAATCGCTCAAGATGATACTTCTTTCTGGTTTTCGGGTAAAAATGAGCATACCAGAAAATGGGAAAAAAGTTGCCTGCGGTGATAAACAGCGCCGGTATCAGGTGTTTGAACCCGTAACGGCGGATATTATTCCACGTATCCTTTATGGAATTGCGGGCGATCTCAAAATGCTTTTTGCTCTCGGAAACGCTTTTTGAGGTGAACACCTTCCACATGAAGCAGGAGCGTATCACCCTGAGATCGCGCATCGGGATATATTTGCAGCGGTAGGGGGAGTATTCCGTGGTCAGCGTTTTGCGGATATCCGCGGAAACCTCCGGCAGAGAATACTCGTTCTTTTTTACGAGATCATCCGTGATCTCGGTGTTCGGGATCGGGGTAAAGATATTGCAGGCGCTGATGGTCGCTTTGATCTCATACAGCAGATCCAGCGTGTTCTGCAGCTGCGCCGGGGTTTCTTCGGGATACCCCACGATAAACGTTACCATGGTGGTAACGCCCACCGCCTTGCAGACGGAAACGCTTTTTCGGATCTGCTCCACCGTAATGCCTTTTTTTATGGTTTTCAGCATTTCGGGGTCGCCGGTCTCCAGCCCCAGCATCACCCAGCGCAGGCCGTGGGCATACATATACTCGAAATCTTCCCGATTATACATGCCGCAGCGCAGCTCGCAGCCCCAGTAGATATGGATATCCTCCTCGTCCAGCCTGCGGCAGAACTCCCGCATATACCGTTTGCTGATATACCAGCACTCGTCGCTGAAATAGACGCCGTCGATATGATAGTTATCGTACAGATAGCGGATTTCGCGGATTACGTAGTCCACGGGCCGCATCCGGTAAGAATTGCAGTGGAAGGTGGGGTTGGAGCAGAAGGTGCAGTGGCTGAAACAGCCCTTGGAACAATACAGATACATCATGCGGTCGCAGCACATGTAGCTGTGGATATACTGCTCGGGATCGCACAGGGTAAAATCGATCACCGGCAGCTCGGCGAGGTCCGCCACAGGCTGGGGCTCCGTTTTATACGGCGCGCCGTCTTTCATATAGGCAATGCCCTTTACCCGGGATACGTCGCCGCCGTTTTCCAGCGCGGCCAGCAGATTCAGGATATTGATCTCGCCCTCGCCCATGGAGATATAATCGGCGTAACCCGCCTTCAGGCATACCTCGTAATAATCGGTGGGGATCATACCGCCCCAGATCACCGGCAGGCCGCTCTTTTTCGCGGCGGCGGAAATACAGATGGCGTCGTCAAACAGCCGCACGCTGATCAGCGACACGCAAACCACATCCGGCGCGAAGGCCGCAACGGTTTTTTCGGCGGATTCCTTTACAAAGGAACGGTCGACCACCCGCACCGTGTGACCGTGCTCCTTCAGATATGTGGCGATGGATAAAACCCCCAGCGGCACATAAGGCGCCTTGTAATTGAACTTGCCGCGGGGCATGAACAACAAAACTCTCACGAAATCACACCAACCATAAAAAAGCTCCGAAAAACAGAATTTTTTGAAGAGGTATAATACACAAGAAATCAACCTTACACAACGGATTTCCGGCAAATCACCATCAGCGACAAACCGGGCAGATCAAGCCCGATCCGGCCCAAAAGGGCGTTTACGCCGTAATCCAGGTCAAGCGCGGCAACGGCAAGCTTTGTAATCATATGTTTTTCCGGATACCGCCAGCCTACGATGGCTCTGTTCCGTTCGTCAAAATCCGCGCCGGTAAGCTTCTGAAGCAGCCGTACCAGAAACAGGCTTGTATAGAAATAGTGCTGCCGGACGAGTTCAAGCTCCGGCAGCTGCGCCAGAAGCCCGCGCATATATTTTTTATCGTACCGGCGCAGGCTTTTCGCCACAACGTCATGTTGAGAATACAAAAAAGAAAACGCCGGCATACAAAGCATGATACACTGCCCCGATTTCAGCCGGGACGCCAGTTCTCGCAGCGTGTGCGCCTCATCCTCAAGAAATTCCATTGAATCAAGCATCAGCACAAGATCTGTTTGCGTAAACACACTCTCTTTCAATGAAACGGCGGTGCGGATCCGATCCGTACCGCGGATCCGGCTTTTCAGCAGTTCCACCAGCGCAGGCGTATACAGCTTATCGATTGCCTCAACCGTATAATCCGGCTGCTGCCGCAGAAAAGCATCACAAAAAAACAGGTCGCCCGCGCCGAAGTCGATGGCTTTGCGCTGCCCTTCGCCGGTTTTCAGAAAGGGACGCAGTTCCCGCAGCAGACTGCGCGCGCGGCTCAGCTCCCATGGATGGCGATACTTCTGCTCGGGTGACATTTCTTTAATATCCATCAATACCGCCTCCAATTTATATTTAATAAGATTTTAACATAGTAAGGGCAGTGTTGTCAATCATCAAGCCCCCCCCGAATCGGGAGGCTTTCGTTTGTTTCCGCAAACGGCGTTTATGTGTTTCGGCGAAGAAGAACGTCAAACGCGGCGTTTGGCAGACTGAACGCGGTATATCCGCAAAGAAAAACCGAAAACAGACTCCATCCGGCGTTGTCGTTCAGGCGCAGATAAAAAACGCAAACCGGCGCGGCCGAAAGCAGCATTGCGGCAAAGGCAACGGCAAGCTTGGCAAATCTGAGATCCGGCGTATTCTTCCGGTTCGGGTCGTTGAGACCGCGCCGCCGGAAAGAGACGGCAAACAATACCGCCAGCAGAAGAAGCGCCGCTGCAGAAAGCGCCGTATGCCGCGCAAAGGACGGCCTGCTCCACGCGTATTGCCGCATAGAGAAAACGGCGTATGCGGCGCCGCCGACCGCGCATACCGCGGCAGCGCCGGCTGCAACCAGAAGCATGCCGTCTTTTTTCAGCGACGTTTTCGCGGGGGACCCCACGGCGGAGAAAAAAACGGCGCATGCGGCGATACCCGGCGCGAAACCGGCGAAATAAAGCCCGCTGTAAATGCTCATTCCTAACGTTGTCGCCCCTGCGGCGGCAAAAGCGACGACCCGCTGCGGGATCAGCAGCAGGCACAGATAAGATACAACCGCGCCCGCCAGCAGCCCCCATTCGCCGGGCTGCATCTGAAACGGGAACAACCAGATCACGCAGAGAAACACCAAAAGCGCCGCCTGCAGCAATTTATTCTTCATAAGCCCCTCCGATTTCTTTCATCAGTAACGCCGATTAATAATACGCGCTCAGAACACAGATCGAATATACAGAGGCGTATACAAGAATCTGCGGATAGGTAAACAGAGATACCGCCCTGCGGATATACGCCGTAACATACTGTTTTTCACGATAAAATACATACAGGAAAGATGCGAACAGCGGCAGAAAGGCAAAGTCCATCCATTTGAAGAAGTCAAACGACAGCGGCCACGACACAAGAATGCTCACTGAAAACAACGAGGGCATACAGAAAAACACAAATCTGCGTAAATTTGAATTGGCTTTATTCCGGAGTTCCCCCACGCAAAAGCGGAAGATCAGCGCAAGGATCGGAAAGATTGCCGCCAGCGGTACCAGAAGCATCAGAGGGCTGCGGTTTGAAAGATGGAAGCGCACCATATTCAAACGAAACACCGCAAAGTTTATCAGCCGCTGCAGCGGCGTGATTGTTTCCCCCTCTGTGTAAAACGGAGAGGCGGCCATTCTCGCGTAGAAATCGGCGGGGTAATCCTGCTCGTAACGCCCGTAAAACAGAGAATCGGTATATGTAAGCTCTTCCACGCCCCGCGAACGCATCAAGGCGTTATACTCCTCAAGGGACAGTTTCATATTTTTCATCGTGTTGGGCGCAAGATACGCGTAAGCGGCAACGCTGACACAAACGCAAACGATAAAAGTAACCAGCAGCATCCGTTTTGCGCCTTTCTCCGATTCCGTTGACAGCTTATAAAGCAGCAGGATACAGAAAAACGGAACATAGCAGATCATGGCGGCATAATTCACCATCAGCGCCAGCACACACAAAGGCGCAATCAGCAGGTGAAGGGGTTTATATGCAAGGCAAAGAAAAAACAACGCTGCAAGATAAACCCAATACACCTCCGGCATGCCGAGATCGGTAACAAAAATGGAAAAGGTACATGGACCGGCAACAAACAGCGCGATCAGCACGCCGGCGATCCTGCGATCCGCCTGTTCCACGGAAAGATACAGCCGTTCCAGAAACGCAGACAGCGCGATAAAGAACAGCAGGATCAGCACCGTATGGTACACAGTAAGAGAACGCGCGTTGATCGGACCGCAGATCCATTGGTAAACCTGCCCCGGCAGAATAAAGCTTCCGAAGCCCATACCGAAATCCACGGCGTGAAATTCATACGCCACAACGTCGGTCTGCCACAACCGGCATTTGCCTACGATCACCCATTCATAGGCAAGCAGCGCTGCAAAGATCACAAAAAAGAACCTGTGATCGTAAACCAGCCGTTTCAGCTTTGTCATTCCGTTCCCTCTTTTCAGAAATGGTATATGCTGTTTCAGAGCGCACACGCAAATGATATATACTCCGGCAGCAAATCGAAGCGCGGTTAAGGCATATATGAAAAAAGAAGAAAGCCGGGCGCATTCGCGGCGATATCGCATTCTGCAAGCAGCTACACGCGTTTCTCCTCGCGCGCCGGGCATTCCCTTCTTTATTTCAAATTCAGAGAACCGTTGTTAAATTGTCATTATTCTTCAGCATCAGTGATCTCGGCAGCGGGCGCCACGCCAACCAGCTGATAATAATTTGCCGCGTTTTCACCTTCCGCCATACTCAGGATCACGGTGCCGTCGTTCAGCAGGTTGATGTTTGCTATATTGGCGAAAACGTCGTCGGTGTAGGCGATCATGGTGTTGGAAAGCAGATCCATCACGCCGAAGCCGGCTCTGTTGTTGCCCGCGACGCCGCGCACTGCGCAGTAACGTCCGTTTTCAGAGACATCAAACAGATCCGCGGTAAAGGAAGCGCCGAAAGCTGTGTAAGGAAGATCATAGGATTCGCCGGTGAGCACGTTCATCACATGCCCGGTCTTTTTGCTGAAAATAAAGGAACCGCGAACGATATAATCGTCCTTCAGGCTGCCGCTGAAATCCTCAAGAGGACGGGTCTCGTTGCTCTCTTCATTATAGGCTTTCAGCGTAAAGGAGCCATCGTCGTTATCACGGAAGAAATAAGTCTCGTCTTCGTAATTCCAGAAATAGAGGCCGTCTACGTCGATCACATAGCGCACGTTATCGATATTGGTGCCGCTGCCGCCGGAGGTGAAGATATCCACATTGCCGCCGTCGTTGTAATCCACATAGTAACGGGAAGAGAAGAACAGCACGTTGCGGGTATCGTTCTGATCCAGAATATCGTCCGTAAACATTTTATAGTCCGTTTTTTCACGGGCGTCCATGCCCACGGCGCGCTGGTCGTTTGAGAGGAACAGGCTTGTGCTGTGATCTTCGTTCAGCACAAACGCCTCGCTGTAGACCTTTTCATCACTGTAGAACCGGTCGCTTTCGGTATCGATCAGCAGAAGCTTGCCGCCCCGGTTATGGTAATTCACGCCGTTGGTATCGACGTAGGATTCAAACATATCCGTCACCTTGAAAAAGGCGTAATCGTAATACAGCACGTCCTGGTGCATCAGATTGGTAAACAGACCGCAGCCGAAGGTATGCCCGTCGTTTTCGATATAATGTATGGTGGCGGTAAGGGGCTGATCGCTGCAGGTAGCGGTAACCTCGTAAGAGCCTGCTTCCGGCAGAACGCTGAACGCGCCGTTGGCCGCCTCGTAAAACGCCACTTCACCCTCTTTGGTCATGGTATAATAAATACCGTCGAAATCCGTTTTCATCAGCGGCAGCTGGGCCGAGCGCTGTTCGGTGTAAAAATCCGTATACACCGTGGACGTGGCTTTATTGCCGGACCGGGGATCCACCTGCGTCGCCTTTTTGCGGATATCCAGTACGCCGGTGCTCACAACTGCGGCAACCGCGATCAGAACCACCAATAAAAGGGTAAGTATCACTTTGTATTTTTTCATACGTTGTTCCTCCGTTACAGCATATAATCCGTTGTTTCAAAGATTCTGTCGTTTTTAATATACACGCGCGGCACGCGGCGCGAAAGCGCGCACAGCAGCTCATAATTGATCAGCCCGCACTTTTCGGCCAGCTCCTCCACGCTCAGAAACGCCCCGTGGTCGCTGCCGAACACGGTGATCTGCACGCCCTCTTTCACGTCGGGGATACCGGTAACGTCCAGCATGGTCTGATCCATACACACGTTGCCCAGCACCCTTGCGCGGCGGCCGTTTACCAGCATATCCGTTTTATTGGAGAGCAGCCGGGGGTACCCGTCCGCATAACCGATGGGCACGGTGGCGATCACCGTATCGCCTTTGGTGTGGAAGGTGCGGCTGTAGCTCACCGGCGTATCCCCGGGCACCGTTTTTACCATGCTGATCACGCTTTTCAGCTCCATCACCGGCAGCAGCTTGATTCTGCGCGCCACCGCGCCGGAGGGATAATGCCCGTATAATATCACGCCCGCCCGCACCATATCGAGATCCATTTCGGGATATTGCAGAATCGCCGCCGAATTGGCGCAGTGGCGTATGGCGAAGCGGACGCCGCGGGCTTCCAACCGGTCCGCCGCGCTTAAAAAGAGATCGTATTGCAGCCGCGTGAACAGCTCGCCGTTTTCGCAGTCCGCGGAAGAGAAATGGGTAAAAATCCCCTCCGGCCGCAGCCCGGGCAGGGCGCAGGCGCGTTCGATCTCATCCAGCACGGGATAATCGTCGATGCTGTCGTGATACCGGAAGCCGATGCGTGACATGCCCGTATCTATTTTTATATGCGCGCTCACTTTAACGTGGCTTAAAACCGCCTGCGATGAGAGCGCTTCGGCGTATTCCGTTGAGAATACCGCCTGCGATATATCGTTATATACCAGCTGCGCCGCTTTATCCGGCGGCGTGTAGCCCAATATCAGGATCGGCTTGCGGATCCCCCCCCGCCGCAGCTGCAGCGCCTCCGCCAGATTGGATACGGCGAACCAATCCGCCCCCGCCTCGCTCATTTCGGCGGCGGTATAGGCGTAGCCGTGGCCGTAGCAATCGGCTTTTACCACAGCGCAGAGCAGCGCGCCTGGCTTCATGATGCTTTTGATCTGCTGTATGTTATTATTCAGGGCGTCAAGATTGATCTGCGCCCAGGTTCTTCTCAAAAATTCCTGCATTACGGGTGCGCAAAAGCTGCGCACTGCCCTCCTCTTTTCCGGCACGCCCGGGTCAGCGCATGGACATGCCTTTTTTCTTCAGATAGGTTTTTGCGGAATACTTTTTCCGCTTGCTTGCGAAGATATACTGATAGAATACGTACGGCGCCTTCACACAAGAGAGTTCCGACAGCACCTTGGGATCCAGCGGGCCGGAGGAACGCACGTTGATCTGCACGCCCTGCGCCTCGTTTCTGGCGGCGGCGAAGAAGCCCTCGTCCGGCAGGATATGCAGATTTTCCATCTCCGAAACGGATTCCGGCACATATTTCCGCCCGCTCTCCCGCAGATAGACCGCAAAAAACGGCAGCCGCCCCAGATACAGGGAACGTAAAAACGCCCCGAGGTTTTCGTAATCGGTAAAATCGATCAGCAGGCTCACCATGGGCAGCGCCGCGGCGTCCGCGCGGGAGGTGTACAGATTCGGGAAATGCAGATCCTTGAACGCGGTCGCCAGTTTATCGTGGCGGGTTTGGGTAAAGAGACGGTCGATCTCGTCGTACTTTTTGCAAAGCAGCGTTATGGCCTCATCCGGCAAAAACCAGAAGAAGCGATAGAAGCGGTCGGTAAGCTCGGTGAAATACACGAACAATATCTCCTGAAACGTGTATTCGTCGCCGGTAAAACCGCCGGTTTCCTCCTCGATATAGGTTTTTACGGTATCGGTGATGCGGTCGTACAAATCGCATGCGATCTTCAGATTTTCGGTATTCGGTTCCGCGCCATCGTCAAAGCCGTGGGCAAACACACCGGAATGGCTGTCGTAGATCGCGCCGGCCACGCCGGTAAGGGTGGCGTCGCACCGGAAGATACAGTCAAACAGAAACGCCGTGTTATAGAGGATCGGCTGTTCCGGGAACCGGAGCGAATACAGATCGAAAAATTTCTTTTTGAACACTCTTCCGTCGATATCCAGCGTGTGCAGCAGCGCCTCGTCCACCTTGCCGATATGGGGCACGGTGGCGAGCATATCCGCCCAATCCAGATAATAGGGCTCGCTTTCGCCCGAGATATACAGCCGGGGGCAGAGAATATCCGCCTTGGTATCTTCGTAGGCCTTCATAAACGCGCTTACGGAATCGGGAGCAAGGTAATCCCCCTCCCGCATAAAGAGCAGCAACTCGTTTCCGGTTTTTTCCATGCCCAGATTGCGCGCAGCGGGGATCCCGGTATCCGCGGGGGCGGAGATCCATTCAAACCCCACATACTCATCACAGTAAGATTTGATCTCTGCCAAATTCTCTTTATGTTCGCCGCACTGCACGATCAGCACGTCAAATTCTTCGTCGGTCTGCTCGCAGAGGCTTTCCAGCGTGTATCTGAGCCCCTCGGCGTTGTTATAAGCGGTTACGATCACGGTAATTCTTGCCATAAATCTTCTCCCTAACGGTGGTTATTATTCATCGCCGGCGTCGGCAAGATCCCGCAGGATCTGCGCGGCACGTTTCATATCGCCGGGATAGGTGATCTTGATATTGGTTTCTTCTCCCCGCGCCATAAAAACGGGCCTGCCTGCGTGGGTAAACACGGAGCATCCGTCCGTCAGCGCGGCAAATTCAGCGGGCGACATGGCTTCGATCAACCCATGCAGCTCTTCCGCGCGGAAGGTTTGGGGCGTTTGGGCGTGAAAAACGTTTTTGCGGGGCGGCACGGAAGAGATAAAGCTGCCGTCCTCGCTGAGAAACACGGTATCGGTGGCGGGAACACAGGTGTTTACAGCCCCGTATCGCTTTGCGCCGTCTATGTTCTCCCTGATCATGCGGCGGGTAACAAAAGGCCGCGCCGCGTCGTGGGTGATCAGGATCGTACCTTCAAGCCCGTACCGCCGTTCGGTAAATTCCAGCGCCAGCGCCAGCGTATCGCTGCGGGTAGCCCCGCCGGGCAGAACCGATACGGGGAACGCGCCGTTCCTGAGGCCTGCTTCTTCCAGTAGCCCCTCGGTATAGGACACAAAAGACTCCGGCACAAGCAGCACGGCGGCGTCAACCAGGCCGCTGCCGATAAACGCCCGCAAGCTGCGCAGGATCACGGCTTCCCCGCCCAGTTCAAGAAACTGCTTCGGCAGCTCCCCGCCCATGCGGCTGCCCGTACCGCCGCCCAGAATCGCAGCGATCACCATCTGCCATCACCTCTTTATTTTACTATTTTAACACAGAAGAAAAGAAGATGCAAGGGATATTTGAGGTGCGATAAATTATAATTTTATTCATCATTACACCAAAACCTTCAAAAAAAAGCTCCCCTTGCGTCGCTGTTGAAGCAGCGAAGAAGAGAAGCGGAAATATCTGTCATACTTCGGCAGAGGCGCGTTTTTCTCTGTCCGCCGGGGCTTTACGGCCCCGCTTTTTCAGTTTCAGGGCGTCGATCAGCGCAAGCGCGTGGGAGGCCTCCCCTTCCGCGTCCACGTTGCCGAGAAGGAACTCGTTGACCGGGTTCTTTTTGCCCTGAAGGAGCTCTTCCAGCAGGCCGCTGTCCACCCGGATGCTGACGGTGTGATCGAAATAGTTATACGGGGCGATCTCGGCTTTCCCCTTTTTTACCGTCACATAAAAAACGCCGCCGCAATCCGCATCCGTAAGGGTGATCTGCGCGGCGAGATCCTCGCGCACCTTTGAAAAATCCGCCTGAGAAGCGTAGGTTTCTTTCAGATATTCATATTTTTCCGCAAAAGTCATACGTATCCGCCTTTCAAAAAAGATTACAGGATCAGTATGCGCAGAATACGGCATAATAATCGAAAATGGAGGGCGCGGATCATAATTCCGTGAAGACCAAAAAAAAGGAAGGATCCCGCAATTCGGGGATCCTCTGCTTTTTTCATGTGTGTTTTCAAGCAATCACAGCGCGGCCTTGATGGCGGCAAGAAGATCGTCGAACTCCTCAAACGCCGGTATCTCGGGGTGATCCTTCTTGATCTGCTCGGTGCTGCGGAACAAAAAGCCCGCCTTACTGGCCTTGATCATTTCAAGATCGTTGTAGCTGTCGCCGGAGGCGATGGTATCGTAACCGATGCTCTGGAAGGCCTGCACGGTTACCAGTTTGGTCTTTTTGGCGCGCAGACGGAAGCCGGTCACTTCGCCGGAAGGAGCCACCTCAAGGGTATTGCAGAAAATGGTGGGCCAGTTCAGCTTGCGCATCAGGGGCGTGGCAAACTGGGTAAAGGTATCGCTGATGATCACCGCCTGGGTGATGGAACGGAGTTCGTCCAAAAACTCCTTCGCGCCGGGCATGGGATCGATGGTATCGATCACCTCCTGAATTTGTTTCAGGCCGAGGCCGTGTTCCTTCAGGGTGGCGATACGCCAGTTCATCAATTTAGTGTAATCGGGTTCGTCGCGGGTGGTGCGCTTTAATTCCGGAATGCCGCTTGCTTCGGCAAAGGCGATCCAGATCTCGGGCACAAGAACGCCCTCCATATCAAGGCATACGATATTCATAGGTTCAGCTCCTTTCAAAAGTGAAACGCGGTATTATTATACTATCCGTTTTTTTTCATGTCAATTATTATTTACCGTTTCGTTTTTTTACATTTTTATGCCGATTTGACTTTTTTCTTTATTTATGCTACTCTCTTTTTATCGAATCATTCGCAAAGGAGTTTTTATTACATGGGAAAACTTGTTTTGGGCAGCGGCGGTATCTTCTTTGAAAACGAAGAAGACCCTATTCTGAATCACATCATCTCGCTTCTGGGGGATAAACCCCGAAACAGCTTCATATACCTGCCCACCGGCGGGCACGATACCCACGAGGATGAAGCGATCGTGCGGGATTACGGCACGCGCCACGGCTTCAAGAACGTGCGCTCGCTGTATCTTACGGACGAAGCCCTTACCGACGAAGAGATCAGAAGCGCCATTCTCGGCGCGGACGTGATCTACGCCGGCGGCGGAAATCTGAAATTTCTGCTGAACACCTGGCGCAGACGCGGCGCGGACGTATATCTGAAACAGGCGTTTGCCGACGGCACGGTGATCGCGGGCCAGAGCTCCGGCGCGATGTGCTGGTGCCGCCACGGGTACGATAACTGCGGTATCGACGGCCGCTTTATGTTTTTGGACGGGCTGGATCTGATCCCTTACATCCTGTGCCCTCATTTTGAGGACTGGCCTTCTTTTCTGGAGGACGTTAAGATGCAGGAGCTGGACGGTCTCGGCGTGGATAACGACATCGTGATCTCCATTGTGGACGGAGACTATACGGTTGTGGACAGCGGCCGCAACCCCGCCCACACCGCCTACTACCTGCCCGCGGAAGAGGGCTACGTGCCGAAGGATATCATGCGCACCCACATTCCGCTGCACGATCTGCCGTAAGCAAAAAAAAAGGAGTTTACGCCATGTTTGAATTTGAATCTTCTTATGAAATACCAAACAAAATGCCGCTGCGGTTTCACAGCGGACGGTTTCGTATCCTGTCCGTTTCCGATCTGCACGGCGTGGTCAATTACGATAAACGTCTCACCCGGGATCTGGCCGCCCTGCTGGACGGCGTAAAGCCGGATCTGCTTCTGATACTGGGCGACGTTGCGGATCACGACGCGGTGGAAAACGCGGAAAATCTGCGGGGCTATTTATCGGATCTGAACGCGGTAATGGCGGCGCGCAACGTCCCCTGGGCGCATACCTTCGGCAACCACGACTGCGAAGCGCACCGCAGCTTCAGCCAGATGGACGTATATGAGGAAATGAGCCACTGCATTTCAAAGCGGGGGCCGGATGAGATCCACGGCGTTACCAACTACGTGCTGCCCATCGGCGCCGAAACCGGAGACGATATTCTGTTTAACGTGTGGATGCTGGATTCCCACGATTGGATGGGAGATTACATGCGCGAGCACGGTTTGGGCGACCCCGCCGTAAAATGGGATATGCAGTGCGCATACCCCTCCTGCCTGCACGGCTGGGCGCAGAACTACGATACGCTGCGGTTCGATCAGGTGATGTGGTATTACAACGGTTCCCGTAAATTTGAGCGGGATACCGGCCATAAGGTGCCGGGCCTGCTGGGGCTGCATATTCCGCTGCCCGAATACCGGGTGATCTACCAGAACCCCGCCGAATGTTACTACGAGGGGATCATGCGCGAAACCGTGGGCAATTCCCCGGTGAATTCCGGCATGCTGAACGCCATGGTAAACCGCGGCGACGTAAAAACCGTGGTGGCGGGGCACGACCACATCAACGATTACGAGGGCGTGTATCTGGGCATCCGCCTGACGTACGACGCGGCGCTGAGCTACGACTGCTATTGCGACGACGATCTG
>CAMOVW010000041.1 GCA_946627725.1 uncultured Clostridia bacterium | reverse complement strand
CTTACCTCTTCACTATAATTTGTAGGGCTTCGAGCCCTACAAATTATAATTTACCCTTCATCCCCACCGCCGTGCCGGGGGCTACGCGCAGGCGGACGCGGCCGTCGGAGATCTCCGCCGTGCCGCGGGGGATATTGCCCTCGGCGGTGATCTCAAATATCTCCGCGCGGTCGAAGGCGGCGTCCGGGATATCCCAGAGGCCGTCTTTTCCGTTTTCGGAATAGGCGATGAATACGCTGCCGGTTTCATCCAGCGGCAGAAGCACGTCTCCGCCGTTTTTCAGGACCGCGCCGTTTTTCGTGATGCGGCCCTCTTTGCCGCTGCTCACAACGCCGTTTGAAAAATATACGGTATATTCGCCCTCCGCCGATTCCGCCTTCTGCCGCTGCAGGCGGTTCAGGTAGAAATAGGGCAGCTGCATGGTGCAGAACTGACGCATGAACTCCGCCGCCCAGTTTTCCGGCGCGGCGCCATGGGCCATCCAGATATCCTCGCCGTGCATCGCCCCGTAAAACACCCGCAGCAGCGCGGGATCGGTCAGGTGGCCGCTGTAGAGCTGCGGCGGGATCTCCATACACTCCCTCAGGCTCACCTGGCTGGTCCACCACGTGGCGGGGATCCTGCCCAGCGTGCGCATGGGGACGCTCTCCCACGGCACTTCTGTCATATCCTCCCCGGCCTGCGCGTACATCTCCCGGTTCGGATGGGTGAGAGATTCGTTGCGGAAGTGGGCCTCCCGGTAGGTGTATTCGCTGGTCACGTCAATACCGAGGCTGTGGATATAATCCAGCATTTTGTTTCTTGCTTCGTCCTGCGCCTGAACGTAGGTTTGCGGGTTCAGGCTTTCGGCAATGCAAAAGTTATCCAGATGCACGGTGCCGGCCTCCCGCACGGGCACGGTTTCGCAGAGCCCGTTGAACACCCGTTTGAAAATGCCGCTCTCCCACAGCTGGGGGTAAGAGGTTTTGTAGCAGGCTCTGCCGTTCAGCGTCTGCAGCACGGCGGGGGCGCCGCTCAGGTCGTTTGCCAGCGCGTTGGCCTTTACAAGCGCGTCAAAGATCGGCGTCTGCGCTACCGCGTCGGATACGTTGCCGTGGACGCTTACCACGGTATGGTATTTTTTCGCCTCCCGGTACAGCCACCACAGGCTCTCTTTGCCGGTGGCGTCGCAATCCCGCTTCAGGGCTTCGTTTACGGTATCCATCACGGGATAACAATCGTCGTGGCCCAGCCCCTGCCAGCCCACCAGATATACGATCTTGCGTATGCCCTGGGTGAGACGGTCCGCCGCCTTTATGATCTCAAGCGCCTGCTCGAAGGTGATCAGCACCTCGCTGCGGTTGTTGTCAAAATCCGGCCGCGCCAGAAACATCTTCATCCACAGCGTTTGGCTGTAATCGTAATTCCATTTGTAATGCTCCATCAACAACATCTCCTTTTATAATATAATAAAGTATCGTGCAGATTTCGTCAAGCGCGATCCCGAAAAATCGCCGCCGATTGTAAACTTTGTGTGAATTATCGCCGTATTCGGACCAAACAGATCCTTTTCCGCGATAAGAAACCGGCGGCCGGAAAAAAAACGTACGCATGGATGGGCAATGACCCGTTTTTGGTACAACCCACAGTGTATACTGAAAATATCACAGAACGGTTTCGGGAGGTTCAGCTATGGCGGCAAGGCAAAGCGTCGATTTTGAGGGGATGGATCAGTTATCGCTGTTCGATACGGTGCTGGGTATGATACGGGACGGCAGCATGACGGAGAAGGATATCAACAATATGAGAAACCTGCTTTCGGAGGCGGAAGCGGAAGCGAGGGAACGAAAACGGGCGGAACGGCGCAAAGCCGCAAAAGAGGCGGAACGGCGCAGAAAAGCCGCGCAGGAAGAAAAGGAACGGCAGCACGTGGAGGCGGTTACCTGCATGGACCTGCCTCTGACGTGGGAAAACGCCTTTGCTTCCGATTCGCGCGTTTCCGGCATCCATGCCGAGACCCCGGCGGACGGGCTGTGGCTGTCGCTGGAAAACCTCGGGAAGGTGGATATGGAATACGTAAGCGAGGTTACGGGCGAGCCGATCCGAAACGTGATCGCGGCGCTGCGGGGCAGCGTTTACCAGAACCCGGAAACGTGGGACGAGTGCTTTTACAAGGGCTGGGAGACCGCGGACGAATATCTCTCGGGCAATATTGTGCGCAAATGGAACGCCGCAGTGGAGGCAAACAGGAAATACCGCGGGTATTTTGAGGCCAACGTAAAGGCGCTGGAGCGGGTGCTGCCCGCGCCGGTGCCCACCGGGCAGATCTACGTCACCCTCGGCTCCCCCTGGGTACCGCCGGACGTGATCGACGATTTTATGCTCCATCTGTTCGGCATACCCAACTTCTACCAATATTCATGGCGGGATCCGGACACAAAAAAGAGGCTGCAGACGCGGCACGATCCCCTTACCGGCAGTTGGGAGATCATGGACAAGGCCCGCTACGGCCACAGCGTGGCCATGACGGACACCTACGGCACTCACCGCATCGAGGCGCTGCATATATTGGAGCGCACGCTGAACCTGCGCGCCATCACCGTTACGGACGAAAAGAAAACGAACCTGACCAAAAGCGGCGTGATGCGGGTGCTAAACACCGCCGAAACGGCATTGGCGCTGGAAAAACAGAAGCTGCTGATCGCCGAATTCCGGAAATGGATCTGGACGGACGACCGGCGCCGGGAACGGCTTGAGATGATCTACGAAAACAATTTCGGCTGCGTCCGGCGGCGGGTGTACTCCGGCGCGTTTCTCACCTTCCCCACCATGTCGCCGGAGGTACGGCTGCGGGATTACCAGAAGGATGCGGTCGCCCGGATATTGTTCTCGCCGAACACGCTGCTGGCCCACGACGTGGGCGCGGGCAAAACCTACGTGATGATCGCGGCGGGCATGGAGCTGCGCCGCACCGGCCGCAGCCAAAAGAACCTGTATGTGGTGCCGAATAACATTGTGGGGCAGTGGGAGGGCATCTTCCGCGCCATGTACCCGCATGCAAAGCTGCTGGTTGTGGAGCCGAAAAGCTTTGCCCCCGCAAACCGGGAGGCCGTTCTTGCCCGCATACGGGACGAAGAATTTGACGGCGTGATCATCGCTTACAGCTGCTTTGAGCAGATCCCCCTCTCCCGTGAGAGCATGGAACAGGAGCTGAACGACAAAAAGGAGGCGCTGGAGGATCTCGCCCTCGGCGGCACGGCCACAAAAACCCGCTACGCTGCGCTTGAAAAGGTGAAGGACGCGCTGCGGGAGCTGCTTTTTGCCGTGGAGGAAAGCTATAACGGCGTATATTTTGACGAGCTCTGCATATCCCGCCTGTTTGTGGACGAGGCGCACAACTATAAAAACCTGCCCGTTGAAACAAAAATCTCAAACGTGCTGGGTATCAGCAAAACCGGCGCGAAAAAAAGCGCGGATATGCTGCGCAAGGTGCAAACGGTGCAGAAGCAAAACGGCGGCGGGGGCGTGGTGTTCGCCACCGGCACCCCCATCACCAACTCGGTGACCGAGGTTTTCGCCATGCAGCAATATCTGCAGAGCGGCGAGATGGCGCTGATCGGGCTGCAGAATTTCGACAGCTGGATCGGCATGTTTGCGGAACCGGTCACCGAATTTGAGATCGACGTGGACGCCGGCGGCTACCGGATGGCCACCCGCTTCGCGAAGTTCCACAACCTGCCGGAGCTTACGAACCTGCTGGCAGGCATTGCGGATTTTCACAGTGTGGACGCATCCGACGGCGTACCCGCAACGGACGGCTGCACCGACGCGCTTGTGGGCAAAACCCCCGCGCTGGAGCAATATCTGAAAAACATATCCGCCCGGGCGGACGCGGTGCGCGGCCGCAGGGTATCGCGCAAAGAAGACAATATGCTGCTGATCACCACCGACGGGCGCAAGGCGGCGCTGGATCTGCGCCTCGCCGACCCGGCGGCGCAGTTTGACGTAAACAGCAAGGTATACCGCTGCGCCGAAAACGTGCTGGATATCTGGCTGAAAACCGCGGCGAAGCGCAGCGCGCAGCTGGTGTTCTGCGACGTTTCTGTGCCCAAGCAGGCGTTTAACATGTACGATGAATTAAAGCGCATCCTTACGGGCTTCGGCATACCCGAAAGCGAGATCGCCTTTGTGCATACGGCGGCAACGGAAGCGAAACGGCAGGCGCTTTTTTCAAAAGTACGAAAGGGCGAGATCCGGGTGCTGATAGGCTCCACCTTCAGGCTGGGGCTGGGGGTAAACGTGCAGGATAAGCTGATCGCCCTGCACCATCTGGACGTGCCCTGGCGGCCGGCGGATATGGTGCAGCGGGAGGGGCGCATTCTGCGGCAGGGCAACGAAAACAAAAAGGTGCAGATCTTCCGCTATATCACCGAAGGCAGCTTCGACGCCTATTCGTGGCAGCTGCTGGAAACAAAGCAGCGGTTCATCGCCCAGCTGCTCTCCGGCTCCCTTACCGCCCGCAGCGGCAGCGATATCGCCGATACGGTGCTGGATTACGCGGAGGTAAAGGCGCTGGCCGTGGGAGACGCGCGCATCAAGGAGCGGGTGGAAACCGCCAACGAGATCACCCGCCTTACCGCGCTGCAAACCAAAACCCGTGCGCAGAAGCTGACGCTGGCGCAGGAGCTGGATACCCTGCCCGGCAAACTGGGTGAATACAAAACGCGGCTTGCAAACGCAAAGGCGGACGCCGCGGCATATGAAACGTGGAAAAAGGAACAGCCGGTTCCCGCCACCGTAAAAGAAAAGGAAGCGGCCGCCGCAAACCGCCGCGCATTGCGTGAGAAGCTGTACAAATCCCTGCAGAACAACGAACTGCTGAAGTGGGAAACGCCGCTGTTTGAATACGCCGGGTTTCAGGTGGCGCTGCCCGCCCATATGATGAAGGCGAAGCCCTTTGTATGGCTGAAAAAGAACGGCAGCTACTACGTTGAAACCGGCGACAGCGAAACCGGCGGGCTGATACGCATCGATAACTTTCTTGAGAGCTTCCCGAAGCGGATCGAAACCATGCGCGAAACCCTGCAAACGCTTACGTTACGTAAAAAAGAGATCGAACGGGAGCTTTCCACCTGCCCGGATTACGGCGACGAGATCGAAGCCCTGATGAAAAAGCTGGAACAAATCGATACAGACCTTGGAGTGGAGAAACAATGAGCGACCTGAAAATGAGCAATATCCCGCAGATGACGGTGGGAAAAACGGTGCAGCGGCTTTCTGCACTTTACTGCGGCGCGGTGGAAAAGAACGTGCCCTTCCGCAGTCTTCCGAGCGTGATGCTCTGGGGCCCGCCCGGCGTGGGCAAAAGCCAGGCGGTGCGGCAGATCGGCGAAGAGATCGAACGGGCCACCGGCAAAACCGTGCGCGTGACCGACGTGCGCCTGCTGCTGTTCAACCCCATCGATCTCAGGGGCATCCCCACCGCCAACGCGGATAAAACGCTGGCCATCTGGCTGAAACCCCAGATCTTTCAGATGGACGAGGGCGACGGCGTAATCAACATTCTTTTTCTTGACGAAATCTCCGCCGCGCCCCAGAGCGTGCAGGCGGCGGCATATCAGATCACGCTGGACCGCGTAGTGGGCGAACATAAGCTGCCCGAAAACTGCCTCGTGCTGGCGGCGGGCAACCGGGTGACGGACAAAAGCGTGGCCTTCAAAATGCCGAAAGCTCTCGCCAACCGTCTGCTGCACATCGAGATCGAGGGCAGCTTAAAAAGCTGGAAGGAATGGGCGATCTGCAAAGGCGTAAACGAGAAAATCGTGGGGTTTCTCTCGTTCCGTCCCAATTTTTTAATGGGGTTTGACCCCGCCGCGGACGACCTCGCCTTCCCCACCCCCCGCAGCTGGGAGATGGCGGGCAATTTATTGGATCTCTCCGGCGGCAGTGTGGAAGAATGCTTTCCGCTGCTGTGCGGCCTTGTAGGAACAAGCGCCGCCATGGAGCTGCGCACGTGGGAAGCCGTATGGCGGGAACTGCCGAACGTGGAGGATATCTTCAACGGCAAAACGCCGCCCGTTCCCACAAAGCCGGACGCGCTCTACGCGCTGGTTTCCGCCATGACCGCCTACGCGCGGGAACACAAAGAAGACCTGATGCGCATCGGCAATTCCGTTGCCTACGCGCTGCGGCTGCCGCCGGATTTCTCGATGGTGCTGATGCAGGATTATATGTGCATCTCGCCCGGGTACCGGGAGCAGCTGCTCTCGATCCCAGATTTTTCCCGCTGGCTGAGCACAAGGGGGAGCATGCTGAATGGACGTGCCAAATAACAAACTGCGGGAATACACCCGCCGCCTGCTGCTGGCGCGCATGGAGCTGCTGCTGAATAACGGGTTTTACGGTCTGCTTCTGTTGCACGTGGGCTTCGGCCTGACCGACTGCGTTGAAAACGCCTGCACCGGCGGCGGCCCCGACGGGGAGAAGATCCTGTTCAACCCCGCCTTTCTGGATCAGCTCTCAGACGCCGAGCTTATATACGCCATGGAGCACGAGGTGCTGCACCTCGCCCTGCGCCACGTTGTCCGCGGCGAGGGGTACGCGCCGGAACGCTTCAACATCGCCTGCGATATCGTGGTGGATTCCAACATCCTCAAATCCCACGACATGGACGAAAAAAGCATCACGCTGCGCGCCAACGGCGGGGTGCAGCCCCACCTTGCGCCGGACGGCAGGGAGGGGTATGAATTCACCGCGGAGGAGCTTTACGCGCTGATCCCGGATCCCAACGGCGACCCCATTAAGGGCCCCGGCAGTAAGGCGCCGGGGAACAGCAGCAATGCGAAAGAGAACGACACCGAAAGCAGTTCCGTCGATGAGGCGGACGCGAAAGAGAAATCTTCCGGCGGCGGAAAAAAGGCAAAAAACAACGGCGGCAGCGGAAAAAGCAAAAACGGAGCCGCTCAATGGGAATCCGGCCGCGCAAAGCGAAAAAAGGGCGCAGCCGGGGGCGGGCGCTGGGACGACCACACGCAAATGAACGCGCAGCCGGAGCAGGACGATACCCTGCGGCAGGTTTGGGTGCAGCGCATCGTGAACGCCGCCGAGGCGATGGAGATCAGAGAGGCCTCCAACGGTAGGGGCACCGTGCCCGCCTTCGCCGCGCGGCTGCTCAAAGAGCTGCGAAAACCGCAGACAGACTGGCGCACGATCCTCAACGATTTTGTGCAGGAGGAGATCGCGGATTATTCCTTCTCCCCACCGGACCGCCGCTTTGACGAAAGCCCCTTCTTTCTGCCGGATTTCAACGAGAAGGAAGATACGGTAAAAGATATCCTGTTTATGGTGGATACCTCCGGCAGTATGAGCGACAAAGCCGTCGCCGCAGCGTTTTCGGAAATCAAAGGCGCCATCGACCAGTTCGGCGGCAGGCTCAAAGGCTGGCTGGGCTTTTTCGACGCCGCCGTGATCGAGCCGCAGCCCTTTGAGAATGAGGACGAATTCAGGATCATCCGCGCCTACGGTGGCGGCGGCACGGATTTTCAGATCATCTTTGAATACGTGGCGCAGCACATGACGGATAACCCGCCTGCCAGCATTATCATATTGACGGACGGCTTCGCCCCCTTCCCGCAGGAGCACCTTGCAATGGGCATTCCGGTGCTGTGGCTGCTGAATAACGAAAAGGTCGACCCGCCGTGGGGCAAGGTGGCGAGGATCACGGTGGAAGACTGACAATGGGGCAAAAATGCCGCATAGGGTATTGTATTATATGATCAAATCTGATATGATAATTTCTTGAGGTGAGTTTAGCTATGGGAGAAATCTTAACGGAAGAATTGCGGGAAGCGGCGGAACAGCTGTTGAAATCTGTTACAATAAAAGCATCGGATCCTATTGCAGACGTGAATCTGTTTTCCATTTTGGGTATGGAAAACAAAGAGGTTACCGCACATTCTGCTTTTTTGTATTACATTCTGAAACCGTTTGTGAGGCAGGGTAAAGAAATAGATGATTGGAATCTGCGATTGTTTTTGAAATATCTCAGAGAATCTCAAATCCAAAAGACGGGGTCCTCCGACATCCCGGAAAAGCCGGATCATGTGGATATTTACAGAGAGTATGTTACGGATGAGGGAAGATTGGACTTTCTAATAACGTTTGATCGGGGTGCCGCCGTTGTTGAACTTAAAATCTGGGCGGGCGAACAAGCAGGACAGATCTCGCGGTACCGGGAGTTTTTACAAAAGAACGGTTTTAACTGTGAGAACGTTTTTTTCTTGACTCCTACAGGCTGGGACTCCACGACCGGGCAGTCGATCAGTATTTCTTTACAGGAGATGGCCGAAAAAACTGGCGTCTTCGACAGAATCTCTGATCTCAGAAAAGAAAACGGGGATTACGTCCTGATTCTGAAACAATACTCGAATTTGATAAAAAAACTGACGGAGGATGGTTCTATGGAAGATTTAATAAAACTGTTTAAAAAGCCTTTGGATATTCAGGCTGTCGATAAATTAAACGACGCAAGAAGAGTCGTTCTCGCAAATCTGATGGAAGACCTACTATGGGGAATCCACGGTTGCATATCAAAGGGCGACATACTGGATTTAGGGGGAAACTATCCGGTAATGCATTTATACAAAGATGCCGAATGCTTACAGACTGAACATATCCAGAATTTTTATTGGTCCGGGAAAAGCAGCAAGCCGGGACTCTGTTACCGTGTTGAAGACAGCTGGTTAGAAAAACTGAAACCGGAACTGCGCACTTTGCTGCAAAAAGAAAAAAACGTAAAGGGCAAAACAGGAGCATCAGATTTATACTTCTTTATTGCGATTGAGCCAGATCTGTTCGCAGGATTCTCGCCAAGGTTACAGGAAAGCAATGTATTTGACGGCGGATTTATTGACAAGGAGGATATGGACGTTCTTAAGAATGTGTGCACAGGTATAAACTGTACCAACTGGTATTGGGATTGGGAATGGGTATATTTCAACAACAAAAGAGTGTATTTTGCGGATTATCAAAACGGGATTCTGCAACTGCTAAATAAAAGAATAGAGGATAAAATGGAATTTGATCCGGAAGCAATTCAGAAAATTGGGAATGAAATTATTGCAATTTGTCGAAATCAGTGTATAAGATTCTTTGATATAGAAGGGGTATAACAAATGTACTCAAAACAACCGAAAAAAATGCTGGTGATGAACATTCTGGACATTCTCAGGAAGTACACGGACGAGGATCACCGGCTGAGCCAGAAGGACATCATCGAAATACTGAAAACCGAATACGGCATGACGGCGGACCGCAAGGCCGTGCGGCGCAACCTCACCAACCTGATGGAGGCGGGGTACGAGATCGAATACAGCGAATCGATCCGCATGGTGCCGGACCGCGACACCGGGAAGCTGGTGGAAAACGTGGTCACCTCGGACTACTATCTGGTGCGGGAGTTCACCGACGCGGAGCTGCGGCTGCTGATCGACGGTCTGCTGTTCTCCAAGCACGTGCCCTACGCCCAGTGCAGGGAGCTGGTGGAAAAGCTGGAGGGGCTCTCCAACAAATATTTTCAGGCGCGGGTGAAGCACATCCGCACCCTGCCGGACCGCTCGAACGAGAACAGGCAGCTCTTTTACACCATCGAGGTGCTGGACGAGGCCATCAGCCGCGGCAGGCAGGTTTCTTTCCGGTACCTGAGTTACGGGCTGGATAAAAAACAGCATCCCCGTACCGACAAGGACGGGAACGTGCGTGAGTATATCATCAACCCCTACCAGATCGCGGCGGCGAACGGCAGGTATTATCTCATCTGCAATCTGGACGGCAAGGAGGACGTCGCAAACTACCGGCTGGACCGCATTGCGGAGATCCGTCTGCTGGATTCCCCCGCCAAGCCCGCCAAACAGGTGCGGGGGCTGGAGCACGGCGTGGACCTGCCCAAACACATGGCGGAGCACATCTATATGTTCCAGGACGAGAGCGCGCCGGTGACCTTCCGCTTTAAGAAGTACCTGATGGACGACGTGATGGACTGGTTCGGGAACGACGTCAAAATCACCGACGCCCCCGGCGACGAAGCCACCGCCCGCGTGACCGTGAATCTGGAAGCCATGCGCCACTGGGCGATGCAGTACGCCCGCCACGCCGTCATTATTTCACCGGAAAGCCTGCGCAGCAATGTGGAAAATGATATATTACAAGCAGCGGAGAATTACAGAAACTCTAAAACCTTATAAAAAATAATATTTTTTTATTTTTCTTTGGGCGACAATTAAATGAGGTGAAGAAATGCCAAATCAATTAACATTGGGAATCGCAAAGATTGGAGATCTCCTCCTTCAGAACCGTATCACACAGGTTGAAAACGGGCAGGGGCTTTCAAATATCCTCCTTTCTATCCCTGAATATCAAAGACCGTATAAGTGGACGGGAAAAAATGTAAATCAGCTTTTTGACGATATCCTTTTTGCGAAAAATGAAAACAAGGAGGTTTATCGGGTCGGAACGCTTATTCTTCATGAAGACAATGAAAACAATTGTTATTATATTGTCGATGGTCAACAAAGGACGATATCATTTGCGTTGCTGCTTCACGCGCTCGGAGCCGGAGAAATAGCATTTTTGAATCAGAAGCTTGCGTCAAATCCTTTTAACAAACACAACATTCCGAATAATTACAGAGCTTTTATCAGGAGAGTAAATAATCTGACGGACTTTGACAGAGAGAGTCTATGTGATTATATTCAAAACAATTGTGAATTAATTGTTGTAATCACAAATGATCTGTCGGAAGCGTTTCAATTCTTTGATTCTCAGAACGCACGCGGGAAAAAACTATATCCGCACGATTTGTTAAAGGCATATCATCTTAGGGAAATGAACAATCTCGATGTAGAGCAGACAGAAAAAGTTGTAAAGACTTGGGAAGATATGAATCAGAGGGATTTATCGGAGCTTTTTACTGACTATCTCTATCGACTGAAAGAATGGATTAAAGGCAATAAGGCTCTTGAACTTAACGAACGTAACATAGATCTTTTCAAGGGTGTCGCTGCATCTGATAATTACCCATACGCTCAATATTACAAGGGGGCCTATTCCTACGCAGATAGTCTGAATCATTCTTCCACACCGTTCGTTACAGGCTTGCACAAGTTACGGCCGTTTCAGATTAATACGCCCATTGTAGCGGGAAAGCCTTTCTTCGATTATGCGAAACACTATTTTGATATCCTCACGGATATTCAGAACAATGACAAGTATGAGGGATATCTCATCAATGATAACGAAATCGTAAAAACGCTTAATCTGCGGGAATATCGAAATGGGATTGGAAATAGAATTACGCGATTGCTGTTTGATACTTCAATTCTGTTGTATGCAGATCGGTTTTGTCCTGAAATTCCTTCTAAAAATGATTTGGCTCTTCTTGATCAGTTTATCGTATTTGCTTTTGTTTGGGCGTATTCGCTGCGGGCCCAGTATTATAACGTTGGTTGGCTTACTGCACAGAATTATATAATGGGCACATGCAACAAAGATGGAATCATAAATGCATTTAACCTTTATAAGACAATTGCTGATTCAGATTCTCCCATGGCTCTTCTGAGCGTACTCTCAGACAGAATTATGCCGCTTTCAACAGATGGAATTGCAGCAAAAACAGATAATCTTGAGGAAAAAGATGAAGAAAAGGATGTTTATCGAAACTATCTGCATTTTTTTGTTGAATATGGCTTTATGAGAGGAGAAATAAAATGAAAACGAAAGGATTGCCCCTCAAAGAGGTTTCAATCAGCGAACTTTTCAACGGAAGCCTTCAGGCAACATATGAAGTTCCGATTTATCAGCGAAATTATGCGTGGGAAAAAGATGAGATCGGCGCGTTGATTGGTGATATTTACGACGCCTACAGAAAGAACGCAAATTCAGTCTATTACATAGGAACGCTGGTTTCTTTTAACAAAGGGGACAATGTATTTGAAATTATTGACGGCCAGCAACGTCTTACTACGCTGACGCTTATTCTCGAAGCGCTCGGAGTCTCTATACGTAACAGATTGACATACAGAGCAAGAAAAAAGGCTACAAATACGCTTAAAACTTTACCGAAATTTGAAACAGAAGAACCTGACAATGGAATTGTGAACGGTTTTCGGTTTGTAAAAGCTGCCCTGAATGAGATTCCGTCAGCAGAACGGGACACGTTTAAGCGCTTTTTTCTCAACAAAGTCCATATTATTCATTATCAAGTGCCTCGCGATATTGACCTGAACCATTATTTTGAGATTATGAATTCACGAGGCGAGCAGCTTGAAAAGCATGAGATCGTAAAGGCAAAATTGCTCTCAGAACTCACGAATCCGGAAGATCGGAGTAAGTTCAATCGGATATGGGAAAGTTGCAGTGAGATGAGACTGTATATCCAGCAAAAACTTCCTGATGGACAAATTTTCGGATCATATCTTGATTGTTTTTCTTTATCATCATTTGAAGCAATGCCCGGCGATATCGTTGATCAGGCGTCAGATAAAAGCATTAAAGAGTTACTGAGTACCTCCGTACCCGATGAAAAAACGGAAGAGGACGCCCGGCTCGATGCTTTTCAGCCGATTATAGATTTTTCCAACTTTCTGTTGATCGTACTTAAATTGACACGTATCCTTGATGAGCCGGATTTTGTTCCAACGGAGTTCAACCTCGACGATAAAGAATTACTCAATGAATTTGATAAAGTAAGTATAAATGAGGCTTTTGTAAAACGCTTTGGTTACAATCTTCTGAAGGCTAAATATCTTCTCGATAACTATATGATTCACCATTCAAATGAGGAGGATCGTCCAGACAATAATCCTTGGAAACTTCAGCGTTGGCAATTGGATAGCCGCAAAAAAGGATATCTGAAAAATCTTGTCCCAGAGGATGATATTCAAATAAATTTGCTTCATTTACTTTCTATGTTTGAAGTATCCTTCACTGCAAGACAGAGAAAAAACTATTTATTCTATTGCTTGCTCTATCTGTTTGAACTTCCCTCTTATTCAGAGAAAATTCGTTATCTGAAATGGTATTATTGGTTTGTAAGAAAACTGGCGGATAAATACTTCCGAGACGTCTATCTCGTAGCATACAAGCTCAATGAAATCAATACGCCTCTTCCCGGCAGTTTCGATGACACTGTTTTGCAGGACAACAAATTGATCGTAGACAATCTTGCAGATACCGGCAAGGATGATTTTCTGTCTGTTTATGGCGACGGATCTTCCAAATCCCGTGGAATACCGCTTTATGTGTTCAACTATCTGGACTATAAGCTTTGGAATTCTTATGCGGAAAAACTCAGAGGAGAAGGCGCAAAGAAAGGCAGTCGTGAAAGAAAAGACTTCTTTTCAAAAATAGGCTGCAGTGATTTTGATCTAAAAGTGTTTGATCAGTTTTATTTTTCGCGTACACGCCGCAGCTTGGAGCACTATTATCCTCAAGCGAACGTTAACAGCATGGATGGCGTACCTGATGAAAATCAAATTGATTGTCTTGGTAATTATGCAATGATTGGCAGCGAAGCAAATAGTTCCGGTTCTAATTGGAGTCCAAAAGCAAAACTGGATCATTACCTTGATTCATCGGGCAAAGTCCGTCAAGTCAGTATCGCATCAATAAAGTTTATCATAATGATGCAAAAATGCAAAGATAATCAAGAGTCCCGTCTCCCCGGATTAGAGTGGACGTTTGATGATATCAAAGATCACCAAAATCATATGCTGGATATTATGTTCAGATAGAATTCTGTAAATATGAAGTAAACAGTTCGTACAAGAAAAGAATATAATCAGCGAATCAGGATCGTGAATTGTCACGGTCCTTTTTTCTTTCAAACTATACTCTGACAGGAAAGTAATGTAAACAATTTGTAAACAATCGGCGGATTCCGACCAAGTAGACCCCGGCACTGCGATAAAAAAACTTCGGGCGAAAAGCGGCGCAGCTCCATTGTCCCGAAAACGCCCCATCGGAAGTGGTATTTATAGTATTGCAAGGAGGCGGTTTTATGACTTATGTAATGAGCGACCTGCATAGGTGTTACGACAAATACGCGCAGATGCTGGAGAAGATCGGCTTCGGCGAGGGCGATACGCTGTATATCCTCGGCGACGTGATCGACCGGGGGCCGGACGGGATCAGGATCCTGTTGGATATGATGGGTAGAAAAAACGTGATCCCCGTCATCGGGAACCACGAATCGCTGGCGCTGTCGAGCTTCAAGCTGATCCGGGACGGCGCGTCCGAAGAGAAACTGCGGAAAAAGCGCGCGTATTGCCTGTGGATGCTTTCCGACGGCGAGCCCACCGCGGCGGCGTTCCGGGGGCTGCCCAAAGAAACGCGGGCGGCGCTGGTGGAGTATATCGAAAGCTTTTCGGTGTATGAGGAGATCACGGTGGACGGGCGGCGGTTCCACCTTTCGCACACGCTGCCGGACTACCGCCCCGGGCTGGATATCCACGACGTGACCCTGCGGGAATTCCTCTGGGGCGAGCCGGATTATACCCAAAGCTACGGCGACAACGCCCGGTTTATAACCGGACATACCCCCACAAACGTGATCAATCCCGATTCTTTCGGGAAGATCTGGCAGGGGAACAACCATATCGCCATCGACTGCGCCGCCGCCTGGGGCGGCCGCCTCGGCTGCCTGTGTCTGGATACGATGGAAGAATACTATGTTGAATAAGAAGGAGAAATGTAACCATGAGCCATTCAGACTGTTTTGTCATTGAAGACGACGTGCTGAAGAAGTACAACAGCAACACAAAGATCGTTGTTCCCGATGGGGTGCGGGAAATCGGGGACGGTGCTTTTTCCGGCTACCCCAACATTGTCAGTGTAACGCTGCCGGAGGGATTGGAACGTATAGGCAAAGATGCATTCCGTCAATGCCAAAGATTACAAAGCATCAACATCCCCCAAAGTGTAAAGGAGATCGGTGAAGCAGCTTTTGAAGACTGTCGTGAGTTATTGATGATCACGCAGCCCGCGGAAGACGCCGTTCTCGGCGATAGTTCTTTTATGGGATGTGCTGAGTTGACAGACAAAGATGGGTTCCTTATCGTCGGGAACGTATTGTACGGATATTACGGTATCGACGCGCACGTGGTCGTCCCCCCGGGCGTAAAAAAGATCGGACAAAAAGCGTTTTTTGAATACGCTTATGATTTCCTAAAATCAGTAATATTACCCGATGGATTGGAAGAAATCGGCCGAGAAGCGTTTTATTATTGTCATAACCTGACGCCCGTTTTCATTCCCGACACTGTAGTCAGGATCGGAGAGTTCGCTTTTTTTCATTGCAGCAGCCTTACGAATAACTCATTGCCGAAAAGAGTAAAAAGAATAGAAGACGGTGCTTTTCTGGAATGTGAGCGGTTGGCGGATGAAAACGGTTTTATAATTATAGACGGTATCTTATTTGAATATATCGGCGGGCTAACCGAAGTCGTAGTTCCGGACGGCGTCACACGGATCGGCATATTCGCGTTCCACGATAACGATGGACTCCTGCGGGTCACGCTTCCGGAGAGCGTAAAAAGTATCGGACGGGGTGCGTTCAAATCCTGCGGAAATTTGAAGTGTGTCGATCTGCCGAAAGGCGAAATCTCCATTGAAGAAGACGCGTTCTTACATTGTGACCGACTTATAAAACCAAAACAGAGATAATTGACGCAGTGAGATATGAAAGGATGGGTATTTTCAGAAAGAAGACGGCACGCTGTATGCGGAATGCATGCATCATTATATGGATCTGGAACGGTATCCGGAAGAAAAGCTGACGGGTAAAAAACGGATCCTGAAAGCGCTCGGCAACCACCTGAAGGGCGAGATCGACGCGGTATTGTTTGCGCGGGCGTATCATCAGATCCTTCTGGAAGAATCCGCGCGCGAAAGCTTGCCGCAGGATATCACAGACGAGGGTATGCGGCTTGCGGGACTGAAACCAAATATTATAAAAGAGGGAGAGATATGAAAAAACAGGATAATACCATTTCAACAGGTATGCCCGCATTGGACGATCTGTTGGGCGGCGGGCTGCGGCGCGGAGAACTGAGCTGTCTTGCGGGCAGCGTACGAACGGACGTAACGGAGCTTCTGTGCGATATCGCGGCGGCTTTTTTGGAACAAACAGAGGAAAAAGTGCTGCTGGTTTGCGTTTCCGGCACAGAGGAAGAAGGCGCTCGAAAGAAAGCAGCAATCGTTCGTTGGTTTGCCGAACAAACGGGCGTGACGCATGCAATGCTTGCCCTGCGGTTTTTGATCGATTGCACGTCAGACTGCTATACCACGGCGTCCCTTCGGGACGTTCTGCTTTCGGACGATTCGATCGGGCTGGTGCTGATCGACCGTTTTGAGCGCATGTACGGCGACTGCAGAGGCGATATACAAAAACGCTGGGAATGCCCCGGCTGTATCCGTAACGAAACCGAATTCCGTTTTTTGCTGCCGTCCTGTGTCCCGTACGCTCTCAAAAAGCTGGCGCGTATGTTTGCCGTGCCGATCCTGACGGTACAGCGCGTCCCGGATACGGAAAAATGCTCATTCTATGAGCTCGGCATCTCACCGGAGTTCGATCACGTTGCGTTTTTGCGTAAAACCGGCGGCGGTTTTGCGTTTCTTCCGCCGCAGGGCAATCCCCTGCACATGAGCGGCGCGCTTGCGGCGGCGTATCACGTCTGGCGGCGCTGTGAACCGCTGGCGCAAAAGCACGCCGCGTGGCGGGAGATCATCGAGACCTTGCCGGACGAGGCGATCCCCTTTGCAAATTGGAAAGCCCCGCGGGAGAGCGTGCACACTTTCCTGCGGGACTATATGGATCTGGAAAACCGCTTGCTGTGGGAATTTTACAACGCCGACGGGCAGATCGCCTATAACTTCTACGATCCGAATTTTGATCTGTTGGTGGATAACCGGGGCATCTATTACGACCTGAACGCCTGTATGAACGACGCGCTGGCGGCGCTGGAGGATGCGGACGGATATGAGGTGTGGCTCTACCGCATCGATCTCACAAACGGACGGCGCACAAGGGTTCTGTTTGACAAGCGACGGGAACCGCTGGACGTAAAGCCCGAATACGAGCTGTTTGTAACCGAGGAGGAGATCTTGTGGGATTCTTTCATCACCCTGAACCGGCAATGCGATGCGCCGTAAAGCCGAAATGAAACAATGTACCACGGTACAAAAGGATCCTTCCGGGGGTGCGTAAAAAAAGACAGATTGCAGTTTGGCGCGCCGCAGGCGCGACCGCCGTTCGCCGTTCGCCGTTTGCCGTTCGCTGTTCGCCGTTCGCAGGAATCACAGGGTCCGCAATGAGGCGCGCCGCCGGATCGTAGGGCGGCATTTTATGCCGCGTTAATTACAAAAGGACGGAACAT
>CAMOVW010000040.1 GCA_946627725.1 uncultured Clostridia bacterium | reverse complement strand
AACCCCGCAGACACAATAATTAACGCGGCATAAAATGCCGCCCTACGATCCGGCGTCGCGCCTCATTGCGGACTCTGTGATTCTTGCGAACGGCGAACGACAAACGGCGAACGGCGGTCGCGCCTGCGGCGCGCCAAACTGCAATTTGTTTTTCCCTGTGCAGGCATTTTTGCCGCGCAGGGCGTTTCCGCCCCGGATCTACGCTTCCATCAGCCGATGTATCAGATCCCCCACGCTTTCGCAGGTGTGGGGGGCTTTTTTTACCACGTCGGGCTTGCCGGAAGTAACCGCCCAGCCGTTGTGGGCAAGGATCATATCCATATCGTTGTAATCGTCCCCCACCACGGCGGCGGCGTCCGGCGGCAGCGCAAAATGCCGCAAAATCAGCGTTACACCCTCGGCCTTGCCGGTGCCGGTGTTGCCGATGTTTACGTGGGGGCCGTTCACAAAGATGTTCACTCTGTCGCCGAAGGCGGGCAGCAGCTCCCGGCGCACCTCTAGCGCCCGTTCCGCCGTGGGAAAGGTGGCGTAATAGTGGGGCCGCGGTTGGCCGTCGGCGGTTGAAAACCAGGTGATATCCGGGTATTGCCGCATGGCCTCCTCAATGGCGGCGAAGGTATCCGCCGGTATCAGCGATTCAAACAGCACGCGCCTGTCTGCGGAAAGGATCATGGAGCCGTTATATAAAATCAGATAATCAAAGGGCAGCCCGATCTCCTTTGCCGTGTTGTAAAAATCCGCGTCTCTGCCCGTTACCACGCCGAAGTATCTTCCGCTTGCCCGCCACGCGTCGATGGCAGCTCGTGTGGTTTTGTCGATCTCGCCGTTCCGGTTCAGCGTGCCGTCGTAATCCGTGGCGATCAGCATTTTTCGCATTCCGTTTCCCTCTGTGTCCATTTCTTCATTCCTCATTTTTTCATTGCGCGCCGCGGCGCGTTTATTCTTCCCCGATCACCAGCCCCGCCACGCGGGCGTTTACCGCCAGCTCCACGCGGTTGCGGTAGCCGGTTTTTTTCAGCATGTTGGTGATGTGCTTCTTTACGGTGGTCTCCTCTATGCTCATTGCCCGCGCGATCTCCATATTGGTGGCGCCCGTGGTCATCAGCCGCAGCACCGCCAGCTCCGTTTTGGTGAGCTCCGTGGACAGGATATTGCCCAAAGCCACCGTCGGCGGCGCGGAAGGGTACACCCGTTCCCCGGCCAGCGTGCGCTTCAGCACACAAATCAGAGGGGCTTCCGCCTGCTCTTTATACCAGAAGCTCTCCGCGCCCACGGCCTTGGCGCGTTCGATGAACGATACCTCCGGCAGGGAAGTGACGATCACGATTTTTACGCGGGGCAGCAGGGTTTTCAGCTTTTCGGCGGTTTGCAGCCCGCCCATGCCGCAGCCCAGCGACGCGTCAAGGATCACAAGATCCGGCTGCAGCTCTAGGCTCAGCCGCAGGGCTTCTTCCCCCGAAGAAACAGCGCCCGCGAGCTCGCAAAAGCCGATTTGTTTTACCAACGTACTCATGCGCTGCAGCGCAAGCGCCCGGTCGTCGGCGATCAGGACACGGTATTTCAAGGCAGATCTCTCCTTTGAATACGCAATACGTATGATCATTCATTTTTATCATAGCATATTCCGCCCTGCTTTGCAATGGCGCAGGGAAAAATATACTACTTTCGGACAATAGTACTCTGCCGCCGGAAATGGTACAATAAACATGGAATATTATACTCTGCAGGAGGTATGGTTATGGATAGAAAACACCGGGCGCTCAGCGTCCTGCTTGCGGTCCTTATGATCCTGACCGCGTTCCCCCTACCGCTTTTGCCCGTTGCCGACGTGCGCGCGGCAAACGGTGAGAGCCTTGAGATCGATTACGACAACACCCAGGGCAATTCCCTGGCGGACGCCCAGAAGGAATACGCAAAGTATGTCACCGTTTCTCCCGCACCGGACACAGCGGCAGGGATCAAATACTATCAGGATCCCAACGCTACCTTCCATTGGGTGCAGACCTCCAGCATCAACATCTCAAACGAGGATAAGGTGGGTCTGCGCAAATTCCTTTCCGAAAACTCTACGGCAAACCGTTATATCTCCCTTTCGGGCGATATCGACTTCCACACCACCAAGCAGGACGAGTGGGAGCCGATCGTGATCTCTTCCGATAAGGTACTGGATCTGAACGGCCACAGCATCACCATCCGTTACGATTCCAACCTCCACAATGGGCAGTCCACTTTCCCCGAAATGCACCGGGCGCACCTGTTTGAGATCACAAAAGGCGCCACGTTTACCATCATCGATTCCTCCCGTTGGCGCATCAAAAGAACCGGCGGCTACGGCGATGAGGGCGGCACTGGCTACATCAGCATGACCGCGCGTATGATCTATCCTTTTTCCAATGATATCCGTTACTACACCACCCGCGATATCTTCTGGGTGATGGACGGCACCCTTGTGACCTACGGCGGCACCTTTCAGGCCGGGCGGCAGAAGGACCAGCGCAAGAGCAACTTCTCGTGGTCGAGGCTGCGGCAGTGCATCGGCACCGCGGTGGAACTGGGCGTGAACGTGGCTTCTTACGCTACGGGCATCGACGCCGCCGTGTCGGCGAAAAACGATCTCGCCGCCGGGTTTGCCTCACAAAAGGTTACGGATAACCCCGAAGACGACGGCCTTGACGACGTAATGTCCTCCACCGTGAAGCGCACGGGGGCGGACGCGCCCGAAGAAGCGCTGGCGGAATCCCCGGACGGCAAAAACGCCCGCGATAAGTCGGTCAGCGAAAAAGGCGCGTCCAACACCGCAAACGCCTCCGGCACCGCCAAAAAAGAGAACACCGAAATGGCGAAGGCCCGCAAGGAGATCGTAAACAGCGCCACAAACCAGAGCGCCATCGGCAAAATGGTAGACAGCGTCTTCAGCCTCGGCAGCCAGATCGCGGGCATGACCGGCAAAGACGAGAGCTCCCGCGTGACCGAGGTTATTTTCGGCACGCCCGTGCATCTGGGTACGGACGGCACCTTTGTGTGCTACGGCGGTACCTTCCGGGGCTACGGCTCTTCGCCCAACGTGCGGGACGCCGTTGTGGAGGTCACGCTGAAGCCCGATTCCGAAAACCCCAAAACCAAAAAGCTGTCCGGCGGGCAGGCGTATATCTTCGGCGGGCATTTTGAGGGCTGTGCCGGCGCAAACATCTTCAATTTTGTAGAGACCGATACCGGTACGCAAACGGTTCAGCAGGCGGTCGGCTACGGACCCAAGGATAAATTCAACAATACCGTTGCAATGAAGTCCAGCGAGACCAATAACCTGCGCATCCTGCACGACGGGCCGGACGGCAACCCCGTTTCCACCAAAAACGTGGTGGTGCGCGGCGGCGTCTTCCGCAATTATTACGAGCTTCGCATGCTCTCGTTAAAGGCGGACGGCGACAGCGAGCATTTCACCAAGTTCCCCGGCACCCCCGGCGGGCTGGGCCTCGGCGTGGAATCCTTCGGCGAGGATATGATCAAGGACGGCCGCATCCAGATCATCGATAAATACGGCGACGGCAACCTTGTGCTGATGGACGAGGTGAAGGGCGCGAACGAAAAGGTATATCACCACCGGCTGTTCTGCTCCGATCTGGAGCTGCGCTATAAGCAGTATATCGAGGTACAGCCAAACGCCCGCGCCACGAACACCACGCACACCTTCCACCTTGAAAGCGTAACCTCCGATAACCCCACCGTCGACGTCTCCACCGGCTGGACGAACGAGGACGGCAACGAGCGAACCGGCCCCTTCAACCAGACGGAAACCGTGTTCTCTTACCCGCTGGATTCCATCGCCACGCCCACCTATTACGTGATCCCGCACCTCGACGCCGAAAATTCCTCCGGCGCGGGCATCGAAAATTCCAATATCTGGTATTATATGGATCCCGTTGATACCCACGGCGAGGCGATCCCGGTTTACCGCAATCAGGCTGCGCTGCTGCGCGGGCGGATCCTGGGCACGAACGAGGAAGTCATACTCAATCAGGAATACACGCGCGACAGCTACGCTTCGCAGCAGATCGCGAATATGGATCCCGGCAGCGTTATGTGTATGGCGCAGGGCTATCGGTACCTCAGCAATATAAAGTGGTTTACCTACCGCGTCTACCGTGTGGATCCCCTTACCCGCGGCAACATCAGCGAAAGCAGCGTTTACGGGGTGGATAAGCCCCTGTGCGAGATGGTATACGGCGTTTCCTCCGATACGCTCAAGTGCAAGATCACCCTGCAGCGGCTTGAAGAATATATGAAGCGCACCGTTTCCGGATTTACCGGCTTCAAGCAGGGCGAGATGTACCGCATCGAGCTGACCATGGATGAGTACATGTCGTTCGATATGATGCACAACAACAATATGTACGGATACAGCTATTATCCCTCTTACGCCACCCATCTGCCCAGGGCCACGGCAAAATCCAGCATCCTGTTCAAGTGCTATTCCGTAAATGAACTGAAGGATCTGGGCGGCAAGGTGAAGGACGTGGATTACACCGCCCTGCAGTGGGATTCCGAGCCGAAGGTGGGGCAGTACGCCTCCGTTAAGATCTTAAACGGCGAAGCGGGCAAAACCGATTACCTCGCCAGAAAAATCTTCGACGTGTACTACCAGTGGTACGCCGTGGATAAAAACGGCAAAGAGACCATGATCGCCGGTACCGACAATATCTATTACAACAACGACGCGGGCAAGGCGCGGCACACCTACGAATACTGGAATATCGGCTCGGACGGCCACACCTACGTCAACACCGTAGATCCCAACGACCCGAACGCCGCGCAGTATACATGGAACGGCCTGCCGGATCCGAAGACGGCCAAAACCACCTGGAGCGACGAGCTGATCCACGCCTACACGCACCAGATGACAACCAAATCCGGCGTGCTCTCCATCGACCCCTCAAAAGAGGCTGCGCCGAACAACAACCGCCCCTTTGCCACAAATACGGATTCCTGCTACATCCCCCGGTCGCTGGCGGGGCAGAAGATCTACTGCAAGGTCACCGTGGTGAACGTCCTCTGGCAAAAAGAATTCGACCACGTACAGGTCTTTTACTCCCACCCGGTGCAGCTGGAGGGCAAGCCGGATCCGGATCCCGTTTCCAGCACGCTGGCGATCAACAAAACCGCCGGAGCGCAGTATATTTCAAAAGACGAGCCCTGCACCATCCGCTTTTCAAGCCTGAAGGGGCTGGCGGAGGATGAAACGGTTACCGCCGTTACCTTCTTCGCCAACGGCAAAGAGAAAACCTTCCGCAATATCAATGCCACCACCGCGAACAATATGCCCACCGCCAGATATCCGCAGGATTTCTACCCCAGCGGCTACGATTATTCCAAACTGCCCGCGGGTGAGGTGAAGGTAAACGCGTTCCTCTCACTTTCCAGCGGCAGAGGCCCGAATCTGCGCGGCAGGGGGCGCGGCTTCTACGTGGATAAGATACGCACCTTCCGGTTCGACGTTAAGGTCGCCTCCCGTTATTTCTCCGGCGGCAGCGGCGGTACGATCACGGTGCCCCTGGATATGAAAAACGACAGCGCCGCCCTTTCAAAGCTGCTGAAGGCGCATATCCGCCCGAGCACGGCCACCTACGGCGGCACGGCGTTTGTTGAAGGGGATACCTTCAATACGGACGCGAGAAACGTAGCCACGCTGGATGAATCCGGCGCGCTGAAGCTGGGCGGCGACCCCGGCGTTACCATGATCCGCCTGTATTCCCCGGACGGCAATAATACCTCCGTTCAGGTTACGGTGACCAAGGCCGTAGAAAAGGTGGAGGTCACGGGGCTGGACGCCCCCGAGGTAGGCAAGGTCTTCGACCGGGACGTGGAGGTGCCCGAGGGCTGCGGCTATACGGTAACGGACGTGGATTGGTACGACGTTACCGAACGGCGCGCGGTGCCCTTCGACGCAAAGGCGGAGGATTACCACTACTATACCGCATCGGTCACCCTTGCGCCGGATCCGGTTTACCGCGTTCCCGCCAATGTTGCCAACGCCCTTACCGTGCAGACGGAAGACGGGCTTCTCACCGTTGGCCCGGGGCAGAAGGACTACAGCTTCTCCCTCGATACGGACGAAACCGGCGAAGTGTTCGGCATGTTTATGGAATATACCTTCCGCAAGGTGACCGGCGGCATGATGGGTACCACCATCTCCCGCATATTCATCGATTACCCCACCGAGGTAAAAGAGGGCGGCTATGTGGAAGACTGGCGCAGTCAGATCGAGATCGTAAGTGACGTTGAGGGTTTCGACCTGAACGCCGATATCTATCCCTACTGCAATAAGCGCTTTACCGAAACGGCGCAGGCCCTCGGCTATCCCACAAAAGATCCGCGCAATATCCTCCGCTTTGTAAACGGCATACAGAACGGCGTCTACGCAACCGTCTCCCTGCCCACCGGCGTTACCTTCTCTTCCAACCTCAAGGTTTACGTCAACGGCCGCGTGTGGGAAGACGTGCGGTTCGATTCCCGCACCTTTACCTTCAACGCGCCAAATACCCTTCACATGCTTGAAGGGCAGCCCGCCCCCGCCAATACGCTGGACGTACGCATGAAGGATTTCAACCTGACCGAAGAACGGCTCACGGGCAAGGATACCGTGTTTCTGGACGGTCTGCGCGCCGGCGCTGACGCCTCCCGCATTACCCTGCGCGCCGGCGATCCCGGCAAGCCCGAATACGTCACAATGAGCTGTTCCACCGATGAGTTCGGTCGCGACCACTATCAGTTTGACGCGTGGGCTTCCTCCGTCGCTCCCATCCGCCTGCCCATTTACGCCGATATCGACGTAGACGGCGACCGCCGCCCGGATATCACGCTGGATTGGTCGGTGAACAAGCGCATTTATCCCACCGTCGACTCCATGCCCGACATCCAGGAGGAACCCCAGCGCACCGTTACCCTGCGGGTGCTGAGCCCTGACGGCACGCTGTACACCACCCAGCGCTTCTCCCTCGGCTACGAACGCTTTGCCGATAAGGTCACTTTGCCGGACGGCTGTCTCATCTCCTCCGTCGTCACACCGGACGGCAAGGCCTGCGAGATCGGGCTTATGGGCTACATCACCCCGCCCGCAGGCGACAACAGCGTCACCTGGACCGTAAACACCGCCCCGGCGAAGGTGATCGCTCATCCCGGCGCGTCCACCGTTACCGTCACCTCGCCCCTGCCCGCAATGCAGTATTCGGCCGACGGCGAGCACTGGACCACGGCGAACGCCGTGCCGGGCTTCATCCGGGATGAAGATACGTTCTTGTATTTCCGCCAGTTTACGGACGGCAGAGTGTACGCTTCCGCCGTGCATACCGCCGCCTCAGGCTACGGCGTGTGGGTCGGCGATACCGAGGTCACCGACGAGAACAAGGATCTGCTCGACCTGAACCACTGGAGTTACGACCCCGCGAACCGGGAATTGACGCTGTATAATATCGACCTGTTCGATAAGGGCGTGCTCACCGAAGACGGCGTGCGGGCTGTGATCTACGCGAAAAACGACCTCACCCTGAACCTTGTGGGCGTGAATACCATCGATTCGCCCGACAGCAAAGCCAACGCCGTTTATTGCGACGGAGAGCTCACTCTCACGGGTCCCGGCGGCCTCGCCGTGAATAACGTCACCGTAGGCCTTTGGGCGAAGGATTACCTCACGCTCGACGCCTCCGGCCCCTATACCTTTACAAACACCGTGCAGGCCTTCGACGTGAAGGACTATGATAACGGCTGCGTGGATTACCGCAGCGGCAATCTCGATTTCACGCCGTACTACCGCACGTTTGCCGGCGGCACGATACTGTACGGCCGTCTGAACGACGACGAACTCGGCACGGTCTTCGACGATTGCTATCATAAAGATCACCTGATCGTTGATATCGACAGCAAGTCGAGCGAAAACAACGCCGGTATCGCAGCCTACTCTTCGGCGATGACCGAACACGGACATACGATCAACGTCACCATCCAGCACTACGGCACGCCCTTGTGGGAGCAGACCCGCGAAACCTTCGATTATGCGTCGGATGATTCCATCAACTGCGTAAGCGGCTGTTTCTATAACCCGATCTGCACCGTGTGCGGCAAGGTAAACAACGGCGGACGCCATATAAATGAGAACAGCGCCCACGAGCTGATCACCGTGCCGGGCAAAGCCCCCACCTGCACCACCG
This sequence comes from uncultured Clostridia bacterium, assembly GCA_946627725.1. Lineage (GTDB taxonomy): Bacteria > Bacillota > Clostridia > Oscillospirales > Acutalibacteraceae > RUG806. The sequence goes on along the minus strand of CAMOVW010000040.1, from coordinate 9,480 downwards.
GCGGCTGGGCGGAGTATCAGTACTGCACCCGCTGCCCCTATTCCACCTTTAAGCAGCTGCCTCCCACCGGCCACGATTGGACGGAATATGAAGAGGTCGCCCCCACCTGCGACGCCGCCGGCGTCCCCGCCTACACGGTCTGCAAGGTCTGCGGCGCTTCTACGCTTGACGCGGCCTATGAGGTATCCGGGCTGGAACAGGCCTGGGAGCCCAAAGCCCACGTGCTTGTAAAACGGCAGAGCACGGCGGCAACGTGTACCGCCGCTGGCAAAGAGGCGTATTACGAATGCGCCGATTGCCATAAGACGTTTGAAGACGCCGATGGCAGCCGCCCCGTAACCGCCGACGAGCTTGCGGTTCCGCCCATCGATCATATCTGGGGCGAATGGACCGTTGTAAAAGAGCCCACGGCTTCCGAACCCGGGCTTACGGAACGCGCCTGCGCCCTGTGCGGCGAAAAACAGAGCGAAACGCTTGAAAACGCCGCCGCCGTCACCCTCGGCGACGTGGACGCCGACGATAAGATCACCGCGTCGGACGCCCGCCTTGCCCTCAGAAGAGCGGTGAATCTGGAGAGTTACGCGCCCGGCAGCAGAGCGTTTATCGCCTGCGACGCGGATAAGGACGGCCGCGTCACCGCATCGGACGCCCGTATGATCCTGCGCGCCGCGGTAAGCCTTGAAGATCCCTCTGCGTGGTAACCCGCAAACCGCCGCGGGGCTTTCCCAAACAAAACCGTAATATCCGAAAGAGCGGCTTTCGCGGCCGTTCTTTTTCGGTAAAACGATTCCGAAAGAGGTGTTGACGCAGTTCAGGATCCGCCGGATCCAACGGAAACAGCTTTTTTGAGAATCTGTAAAATGAAGCAAAATTTGATGAGATTAAAAAATTCTGTTTATAAAAATTGTAAATCCGTTTGGGGGAGTACTGTATGGGGTCGTATACAATTCTGATTGTGGAGGACGACGCGTTCCTGCGGGACGGGCTGACGGAATTACTGAAGCGGGAGAACTATCTTCCCACGGCGGCGGATTCTCTGCGGTCTGCAAAGAAGCTGCTTACCGCGTCGTCTTTTTCTTTGGTTTTGCTGGACGTGATGCTGCCGGACGGCACGGGCTTTGATTTTTGCACGGAGCTTCGCTCGCAGGGGTTCGAAGCGCCCATCTTGTTTCTGACCGCCTGCGACGACGAGCTGCAGGTGGTGCGGGGCCTTGATTGCGGCGGGGATGACTATGTTACCAAACCCTTCAAACTACGGGAACTCACCTCCCGCATCCGCGCGCTTCTGCGCCGGGCGGAACGGGCCACAGAGAAACAGCCCTCTTTCCTGAACGCGGAAAAGCTGACCGTGAACGTGAACGGTGAAGAGATCCTGCTGACGCCGACGGAATTTCAGCTTTTGTCCGTCCTTGTGAAAAACGCCGGGATCATCGTCCCCCGTGCAACGCTGCTGGAACGCATCTGGGATATCGACGGCGACTTTATCGACGATAACACGCTGACAGTACACGTCAGTCGCCTACGGGAAAAAATCGGAAAGGATCGGATAGAAACCGTGCGCGGCGTCGGATACAGGTACACAGAAAAATGAAATGGTATTGGATCACCATCACTTTGATGGGCGTTGTAATCATTGTTCTGGGCGTGATTCTGTTTCTGCGCAGAAAAAGAATGGTCGCCTTGCGAACCGCGCTTGACGAATATCTGAAAAACGACAAGCCTTTGCCCTATAGCTTGCGCGAGGGCGATCTTGCGTTGCTGCAGAATGAGATCTCGAATCTGATCGCTCGGCTGGAGCTGGAAAAGAAGAAAGAAAAGGATGTTGATCGAAAAAACGCGGAATTTGCCGCGGACGTTTCCCACCAGCTCAAAACGCCGCTGGCAGGGCTGCGCCTGTACTGCGAGCTTGACGAGGAAAATGGGAACGCGAACGCCGAAAAAGAGCTGCGCCTGATTGAAAAAATGGAGCGGCTCGTCTCGGAACTGTTGAAGCTCCAAAAAATCCGTGCAGACAGCTTTGATTTTGTCTTTGATGACGCCGCGTTGGAGCTGCTGACCGAAGAAACCTTCGCCGCGTTCCGGCCATTATATCCGCAAAAACGTTTTGAACTGTCCGGAGCTGCCGTGCTGCGCTGCGACCGGGCATGGCTGGGCGAGGCGCTTTCCAATATCGTGAAGAACGCCTGCGAGCATACGCCCGAAAACGGGTGGATCAGTGCTGCAATAGAAAACGGCGGCGAAAGCGTGACGCTGACGCTGGAGGACAACGGCGGCGGTGTGCCCGCTTCTGAGTTGCCGCATTTGTTCGAGCGCTTTTACAAGGCAAAGAACGCTTCGCCGGACAGCACCGGACTTGGACTTGCGATCACCAAAGAAATTGTATCAAAGCACCACGGTACGGTCACGGCAGAGAATGCCGAAAAAGGATTGCGGTTGACTCTGTGTTTCCCGAAAATCGACGCAAATAAAAAAATAGACATATAATACGAACCGGACGCCGCCGAAATTGAGCCGCGCCCGGTTGTTTTTTGCCTTAACCTTACGAAATCGTAAGATTCAATTCACCTTATCGTAAGGTTACGGGGGTATAATGATCCCGAGAACGAAAAAGGAAGGCATATTATGACTATTCTGGAATGCAGCGCTTTAACCAAAGAATACTACAGCGGCGAAAACGTGATCAAAGCGGTGGACGATGCGAACCTCTCTTTTGAGCAGGGAGAGTTCACCGCCATCACCGGCCCCAGCGGCTCCGGCAAATCTACCCTGCTGCACGTGCTCAGCAGCCTTGAGAACCCCACCTCCGGCGAAGTGATCTACAACGGCGAAAGCCTGAAAAAGTACAACGACAACCAGCTTTCCATTCTGCGCCGGCGGCGCTTCGGCTTCGTGTTTCAGGCGTATAATCTGGTACAGGAGCTCACCGGCATGGAGAATATCCTTCTGCCCGTGATGCTGGATAAAAAGTCGCCGGACGAAGTGTATCTTGAAAAGCTGGTGGAGGTTCTTGGAATCGGCGACCGAATCGATCACCTTCCTTCTGCCATGAGCGGCGGCCAGCAGCAGCGCATCGCCATCGTCCGGGCGCTGGCCAACAAGCCCGCCATCCTGTTCGCGGACGAGCCCACCGGCAATCTGGACGGCAAAAGCGGCAGGGAGGTGCTGGCGCTCTTAAAATACGTGAGCGCCGAATTCGGCGTCACACTGATCCTCGTCACCCACGATCTGAACGTTGCCGAGCAGGCAGACCGTGTGCTGACCCTTGCCGACGGCAAAGTGATCCGCGATACCAGGGGGGCAGCGCAATGAAACGGCTGACGGTAAACACCTTCGCGCTGCAAAGCCTCAAAAAGCGCAAAAAGCAATACGCCGCGCTGGTTGCGGGTATCATCCTCGCCATGGTGTTTTCCTCCGGTACGCTGTTCTTTGTTTCGTGCTTGTCCGCTTCCCGTCGGGAGCTGATCCGCATGGAGTATTCTCAGGCCGACAGAATCGCCTATGGGGTACCGGAGGAAGGACTGCAGGAGCTTGACGCACAGAAGCCGGAGGTTGAATACGGGCTTGCGCACGTGGTCGGCTTCGGTTATACCGACGATAAGGAAAAAGGCGCGGGTATCGCGTGGATGGACGCGCTTGCCGGGGAACTCTATTACCCGGTCCTGCTGGAAGGTCGTCTGCCGGAAAAAGAGGGAGAGATCGCGGCGGAACGGGACGCGCTGCTGCGTATGGGGCTGAACAGCCTTTTGGTAGGCGAAACCTTTACGCTGAACGTGGATACGCCCGACGGCGAGGCATGGCTGCCGGCGGCCGAAAGGATCGCCTATACGCTTGTTGGAATTTTGGGGGACAAACGCTGCAATATCGAAATGTATTCCTGGGTCAGCCGATACGCGCCTGCAATGCTGGTTTGCCCGGAAACACAAACCGCGCCCGGCGGCAGAGAAGCGCTTACGGCCTATATCCAGTATCCGGCCGATTACGAAAAGGAATTCCGGATCAATCACGTCACGGACGGATTCACGTACGGCGGCGGCCCCAGCTACGGCGTGAGCGAGAACGTGAGCCGCCTGACGGAGAACGCGGTATTCACCGCCGTGTTTACCGGCGTTCTGACGCTGGTTTCGGCGCTCGGTATCGTAAACGCGTTCAGCTCCGATCTCAGCGAGCGCAAAAAACAGATCGGCATGCTGCGCGCGGTGGGCGCGACGAAAGGGCAGATCGTGCGGATCTACGGCAGAGAGAGCTTATTCCTCTGCCTGCTCTGCGCGCCCGTCAGCGCCGCTCTTTCCTATTTCGGCGTAAAGCTCCTTACCCGTACAATAGAGAATTTCGTATTCATTCCGTCATGGGGCGTGCTGCTCGGTTCCGTCGGCGCGGGCGTGGTGTTTGTGCTGCTGGCTTCTCTGATCCCGCTTGCTGCCGCCGCACGCGTAAGCCCCATGCAGGCTATCCGCAACACAGAACTGAACCGGAAACAAAAACGGATGCGGATCAGCTCCCGCCGCAGGTTCAGTATGCCTGCGCTGCTCGCAAAGCGGAATCTTCGGTTTTACCGGGGAAGAACGGTTTTGACTTCTCTGATTCTGGCCGTGACGATCTTTCTTTCCTGCTTCGCTTTTTCCTTTTTACTCGAAGAGGAAAACACCGGCTTGCGCTATGATTACCGCCTGAGCCCAAACCGGGGCGACCCCGGAAATTTGATTGTAAATTATACGGATTCACAACCTGGGTTTTCCGAGAACGATAAACAGACGCTGCTGGATTTGCCGGAAATCGCGCGCGTCAACGGAAAAATCGTGCTGAAAGCCGTGGCAAGCGCGGAAAACGCGGATGATTATCTCCGTGTGCTGAATTATTTTCAGTACTTCATGTTGTTTGACAGATCCTTTCCTTTGACGCCGCTCAGCTACGGCGAGCTGGACGCGCATTACCTTCCGTCGTGGACGGCGTTTCTTGACGACCTGTCGCTGCCGGAAACCACGGCCATGCTGCCCATCGTCGCGGTGGAACCGGAAGAGATCGAAAAGCTTTCCGCCTATTTGGACGCGGGAAACATCGATACGGCAAAGCTGGACGCCGGAGAAGAGGTTGTTCTGATCTCGCCGGACACGCTGAACGTTCGCCTTATCCATTTTACGGAAGAAGGAAGGGAAGAATACTGGTTCACGGAGGTCATGGGCGGGCTTCCTGACGCCTATATGCAGGATAACAGCGAGAATATGGAAACCGTGCGCCGCGCGTTTGACGTGGGCGATACGCTGTTCATGACGGTTGTATCGGGTGGGCAGCCTGCCGACGGCGAAGGGAATATGCCTGTGAACCCTGTTGTAACGCAAAAAGAGGTACGGATCGGCGCGGTCTGCAATCCTGCCGTTCCTTTGGACATAAACTCCGGCTTCAGTAATTGCTGCGTTGTGACCACAACGCGCGGGCTCCGGCACTTTTCCCAAACATATAAATATCAGACGCTGGAGCTGTTTGCGGCAGGTGAGATCACGGAGGAAGGCAACGCGCGGATCATGCGGACGATCGAACAGATCACATCCGGCGTTCTGAGCAATGTGGAATCGGACTACGACTACCGGCAGATGGTCCGTAGGGACAACCGGCGGCTGCTCACTTTGATCACCGCCGTTCTGATCCTGATGCTCAGCGTCGCGGGCAGCATCATCAACAACGCCCTTACCGCCTGTATCCGCGACGGAAAGCGCGAAATCGGCACGCTGCGCGCGGTCGGCGCGGGAACAGGGGAATTGACGCGTTCCTACGTGCTGGAATTGACGGCAATGGCGGGCGTCGGCACGGGCGTCGGATTCGCGGCGTTTCTCGCGTTCTGTTTCGGGATCGGCCTGATCGACTGGCTGCAGTACGGCCATACCATGCCCCCTGTCTTCCCGAATATCACACTCTGGCAAACAGCGCTCGGCGTGTTGGCGCTGTTCGCCGTCTGCGCCGTCAATCTGTGGCGGCAGATCCGTCGGCAGACAAAACACACCGTTGTGGAAAACATCAGGGAGTTTTAAACGATGAAAAGATTGTGCTCTATACTTTTTTGCCTGCTTTTTCTTTTTGCAGGCCGCCCGGCGGCGCAGGCGACCGCAACGGAGGCGACCGCCGTTGACCGTTCCGCGCCGCGGCTGATGGTAACGGAGTACGGCCTTGATACCGGCGTGCTCACGCCGGGTGAAGCAGGGAAGCTGACCGTCACCATGAAAAACACCAACAACAGGCGGGCGATCTTCAATCTCAAGCTCATGCTCTCGGACGACAGCGGGGATCTGATCCAGAACGGAATGAACACCCGTTTTATAAACGCGGTTTACGCAGGCGGGACCTATACGCTGGAAGCGGAGCTCACAGCCCGTCACAGCGCCGCCGTGGGCAGACACAGCCTGACGCTGACAACCGAATACGAGGACGGCGAATTCCAATCCTATTCTTCCTCCGATACGCTGTACGTGGACGTGCGGCAGCCGGCGGATCTCAGCTTTTCCGGCGCTGAGCTGCCCGCAAAGATCGTGGAGGGCGATACGGTAACCGTGACGCTCACGCTGATGAACACCGGCAAGGCGCAGCTCTCCAACTGTAAAGCGGATTTTGATATCAAAGGGCTACTTGGCGGCGGCACGGCCTTCGGCGGCGACCTTGCCCCGGGCGAGAGCAAGACCGTCTCCGCCAACTTGCGGGCGGAATCGGAACAGCTCGGCGCAACCAAGGGAAAAATCACAGTTACCTATGAGGATGAATACGGCGAGATCTACGTAAAAACAGCGGACGTCTCCACCGCAATCGAAAAGAAGGTGGAGGTCGCCGCCACGCCCGTGGAAGAGCAAAAGAAAACGCTCCCGTGGTGGCTGTACGGAAGCGCGGGAATCCTGCTCGGCGGCGGCGCGGCCTTCGGCGTTACCTACGGTGTTTTCGCAGCAAAACAAAGAAAGCAGGATGAACTCAGGCTGTAAAGCGCAAGGCATAACGTTCCGCTCCCCCCTAAAAAGGGGAGCTTCATGTTTTTCTTGTAATAAAAGAAGAAAGCGCAGTTTTGCGAGCAATTCGAAATACCCCGTAAAACTGCAATCCGTACCCGATTCCTGCCGTCAAATTTCCCCCTTTTCTTGACTTCGCTTTATAATCATATTAAAATAGAAACAATGGCAGGTTCCTTTCTGCCGCAGTATGATATAAAGGAGATTCAAGCATATGAAACTGAGAGCGCCCTGCGTGCCGCTGATCACGGTGGATCCGTATTTCAGCGTCTGGAGCAAATACGACCGCCTTACGGACGGCGATACCGTGCACTGGACCGGCAAACCGCAGCCAATCACCGGTATCGTTTATGTGGACGGCGATCCCTATACCTTTATGGGCAAGTTCGGCGGTGTTTGGCCGATGGAGCAGACCGGCCTTGAGATTACGGCCTGCAGCACCCTGTACACCTTTGCCGGGGCGGGGATCACCCTGCGGGCGGAATTCACTTCGCCCCTTCTGACGGATGACCTCGATATCGCTTCGCGGCCCGTATCCTATCTGCGTCTTACCGCGGCTTCGGCGGACGGCGCATCCCATGAGATCCGCTTTGTGATCGATATGGACGACAGCATATGCCTGAATGAGAAATATCAGTATCCCACGGTGTTTTCGCTTCTGAACGAGCCCGGTATCACCGGCGGCAGCCTCGGCGCAAGCGAGCAGCACGTCCTGAACCGCAGCGGCGACGACCTGCGCATTGACTGGGGCTACGCCTATCTGGCCACCAACGCGCCGGGCGCGTCCGTGAAAACCGTTGAGCGCTTCAGAAACGGCGTTGCCGAGCACGATAAACTCCGGCTCGATATCCCGGGCTGCGACGCGCTGGTCGCCTTCGCTTACGACGATATCCGCTCCATTCAGTATTTCGGCGAGAACCTCACCTCTTACTGGAACCGGAACGGTAAAACCATACAAACCGCCATCCGTGAGGCTTTTGCGGATTACGAAGAGCTGAAGGCCCGCTGCGACCGGCTGGGTGAGAACCTGCGCGCAAAGTGTGAAAACGAGCAGTATTACGAACTGGTGACCCTTGCCTACCGGCAGGCCGTCGCCGCCCATAAGATCGCCGTGGATCTCAACGGGGAAGTGCTGTTTATCTCAAAAGAGTGCTTTTCCAACGGCTGCGCCGCCACCGTGGACGTCACCTACCCCTCCATACCGCTGTTTCTGCTGTATAATCCGGAGCTGGTGCACGGTATGCTGCGGCCCGTATTCCGTTTTGCGGATTCCGACGGCTGGCGCTTCGATTTTTCCCCTCACGACGCGGGGCAGTATCCGCTGGTGAACGGGCAGGTGTACGGGGAGAATACCTCCGAAGAGAATCAGATGCCGGTGGAGGAGTGCGGCAATATGCTGATCACCGTTACCGCCGCCGCGCTGGCTGCAAAGCGTACCGACTTTGCGATGCAGCACTGGCAGGACCTTGAAAAATGGACCGGCTACCTGATCAAATACGGCCTTGATCCGAAAAACCAGCTCTGCACCGATGATTTCGCCGGGCACCTTGCCCACAACTGCAACCTTGGCCTGAAGGCCATTATGGGCATCGCCGCTTTCGGCGTTCTGAACAGGCTGACCGGCAAGCCGGAGGCGGCCGAAAAATATACCGCCATGGCCCGGGATATGGCTGCGCAGTGGATCGAAAAGGCGAAGGACGACGAAAACGTGTACCGGCTGGCCTTCGACCGCCCGGGCACCTGGTCCATGAAATATAACGCGGTGTGGGATCGGATCTTCGGCACGGAGATCTTCCCTGCGGATGCCTTTGACGCTGAGATCGAAAACCACATTGCGAACCATATGAACCCCTACGGCCTGCCGCTGGATAACCGCTCAACCTACACGAAATCGGATTGGCTGATGTGGACCGCGGCCATGGCAAAGGACGAAGCGCAGTTCAACGCGCTTGTGGATTCCCTCTGGCGCGCCTACCACGAGAGCGATTCCCGCGTGCCGCTTACGGATTGGTATTTCACCGATACCGCGCTGCAAAGGGGCTTCCAGAACCGCACCGTACAGGGCGGGCTGTTTATCAGGCTGCTGATGGACAGCGGCGTTTGCAGGGCATAGTGCTCGCTGACGCTCGCGGGAGGGTGCTCGCTTTGCTCGCGGGAGGGGCTCGCTTTGCTCACGGGAGGGTGCTCGCTTTGCTCGCGGGGGAGTGCTCGCTGACGCTCGCGGGAGGGGCTCGCTTTGCTCGCGGGGGAATGCTCACTCCGTTCGCGGGGATATAACGCAGGCTGTGTAACTTTCCCGTGCCGCAGGCACATCTCCCGCGCCGTAAGGCGCATCCTCCCGCGCCGCAGGCGCATCTCCCGCGCCGTAAGGCGCATCCCCCGCGCCGCAGGCGCACCCTCCCGTGCCGCAGGCGCACCCTCCCGCGCCGCAGGCGCACCCTCCCGCGCCGCAGGCGCACCCTCCCGCGCCGCAAGGCGCACCCTCCCGCGCCGCAAG
>CAMOVW010000039.1 GCA_946627725.1 uncultured Clostridia bacterium | reverse complement strand
CGGGAACGAACTCTTCTTCGTCCGGCGTATCGTCAGCGATTTCATCTGTATATTCCGTTTCTTCTTCCAGCGGATCGATCAGCGAAATACGCCCGGCGGATGCGCCGCGCGGCGCAGCGGACTCCGTATCGGCAGCGTCGGAATTCATAAGCCGCTGATATCTCGCATAGGCGTCCTCCTCCGCGGCCGCAGGCGCGGGAGCGGGTTCCGGCGCGGCAGCGGGCTTTGCCTGCGATAAAATCGCGGCCTGCTGGGCATCGAATTCCGCTTTATGGCGTTTGGCCTCCGCTCTGACGCGGGCGCGCACGTCTTCGTTTACGGCGCCGGCGCCCTTTTTCTCGTCCAGCTCGATCTCTTCCAGCGTGCGGTTATATTTCGGCTTGGAGGCAAACGCTTTGATATACTCGTTATCCGCGCCGCCCCCGAAGGAAATACCGCTTGCGGGTACTGCATTTTCTTCCGTTTCTTCTGTGTTGGGTTTCTGCGCAATGATCGGATCTTTATTCTCTTCCATAGCTTTTTCCGGATCCCGAAACCGGGCTCCGCCCCTTCCTATTACTATTATTTAAAATGTTAATTGTGCCGATATGCTCAAAAGTGGAATACCGCGCCTGCGCCGTAGGTGAGGATCGACATGATGATATCCGCAATAAACACACCTAACGCAATGATGGGAAGCGCCTTTTTGAAATCGATATCCAGAAGCGCGGCAAACAGCGAACCGGTCCATGCGCCGGTACCGGGCAGGGGCACGGCGACAAACAGAAGCAATCCCCACTGCTTATAGCGCATCACCTTTTCCTGGTTGCGGGCGGTTTTGCCCTCAAGGAATTCGATGAATTTGGTAAGGATACCGTGTTTTTTCATAAATTCAAAAATTTTTCGGATAAACAGCAGAATAAACGGCACCGGGATCATATTGCCGAGATAACAAAGCAAAAACGCCCGGATAAACGGGATGCCGAATCCCTTTGCGATGATCATACCGCCGCGGCATTCGATGATCGGCAGCATGGAGGCAAGAAACGCGATGATCTCGCCGCCTACGCCCTCGCTGAATAATCCTTGAAACCACTGCGCAACCTGTTCTGTCATAACATTACCTCTTTAACTGATATTGCATACGCATTAAATTGCGTGTTCCAGCATATAATCCTGGGCGGCGGTGAGGATCTCTTTATCGTTCTCGAACCGCAGCGTGGCAAGCGCCTCGGGAAAGCGCAGCCAGATATAATCTTCGATCTCTTCTCTCTGGATCACCGTTTGGGTATCCTCGGTGGAGGCGAGAAACACGTCAACGCGCTTTTCGATCTTTGAGCCGATCTTGTAGCGGGATTCAAAACTGAAATCGCTGAAGATGTGAATATGAACGCCGGTTTCCTCAAGCACCTCGCGTATGGCGGTTTCTTCACGCGTTTCGCCCCGTTCCATATGCCCCTTCGGGAAGCCCCAGTGATTGGACCGACGGTTTTTGATCAGCAAAAACCGGTATTCGTCGTTGATGCGGCGGAACACCACCGCCCCGCAGGAATGCTCGTAAAGACACTCGAGCGTATAGCTTTCACGCGGCTCGGCGAATTCAAGCACGTCTCTGATTTCATAATCGATACGACGCATGTTTTTCGGCGCCACAATAAGCGCTGTTTTTCCGTTTGCGCTGCGACGCAGCACGGCAATTACTTTCCCTTCAAAAACCCGCACAGGGTGATTCACCCCAAGGATATATGCACCAAGAACAAAATTTCTCTTTTCGCCTGAAATTTCGGCTAACCCGAAATTGATGAGATATCGCACGTTTGTTTTGCTGTCGAAATAATTGCACGGTTTCGTTACTTTGACACGAACCATTTTTCCTAACATATAATTACTCCGCAAAATTTCGTATTATGACCTATTATATAAAAATTATGCCCTGATTTCAAGTTTTTTTTAATAATATTTGACCATATTGTAAAAACAAGTGTTTTTTTACAAAAAAACAGTTGTCAAACGTATGAAAATATTATAAAATGAAGAAAATTTTACATCAAATTGAGGATCGATATGAACGACGGAATCCAATTTAACGACATTGAACCGCAAAACGGGAACGCGCCGCAGTTTGATACGGACGCGTTCAACAGAAGATTCAACGAGATCATGAATGGCGAAACCGCCGCCGGGCAGCCGAAAGGGTGGAAAGGAACCCCGGCGCGAAAAACGGCGCCGCCGCAGAACACAGCCACGCCGCCTTCCCCACCCGCGGGCGGGCCGCGGCAAACAAACGCCCCCGTAAAACAGGAAAAGAAGAAAAAGCATACGCTGCGTAAAATATTTACGGTGCTGCTGGTGCTGATTCTGATCGTTACGGGCACAGCCGCCGGAGCGGTGCTGTACGTAACCTCGGGCTATCACGCAAAACCGCTGGAGAACAACGCGTACGTAAGCGACAGCTCTCTGATGAGCAGCCCGGCCGTTACAAACATCCTGCTGATGGGCATCGATACCAAGGACGTGGGCGCCCAGACCCGGTCCGATTCCATGATTCTAATGAGCATCGATACGCTTCACGCTTCGATCAAGCTCACCTCTTTCATGCGGGATATGTATGTGGAGGTGCCCGGCCACGGCGAAACAAAGCTTACACACGCCTGCGCTTACGCCGGCCCGCAGCTTACGGTGGATACCATCGAGCTGAATTTCGGCGTAAAGATCGACGGATACGCAAAGATCGGCTACGAACTGTTCATTGAGCTTGTAAACGGCGTGGACGGCATCACCGTACCGGAGATCAGCGCGGCGGAATCCACGGATCTCGCCAGAGAGGGGGTATATATCGACCCCGGCACGGATATCCATCTTGACGGCCGTGAAGCGCTGCACTACTGCCGCATCCGCAAAAGCCAGAGCGATTTCCAGCGCACCGAACGGCAGAGGGAAGCGCTCTCGCTCATCATCAAAAAGGCGCTGCGCACAAACCCGCTGAAGCTGCTGCAGCTCGGCAAATCCCTTGCCTCGCAGGTGGAGTGCAGCATCGGCAAGTTTGAGATGATCGGCGTCGCCCTGAAAGCGTTGCCCTGCCTTGCGGGAGAGATCAAACAGCAGCAGATCCCGGCCGACGGCACCTGGGACAGCGGCACGCGAGACGGCATGTACGTATTGCTGGTGGATAAGGACGCCAACCGGCAGGTTCTGAAAGACTTTATTTATTAAAGAACGGAGGTTTCTATGAAATACGCAAAACTCACCCTATGCAGCGAATACGCCGTGGGAAACATCGACGAACGCATTTACGGCTCCTTTATCGAGCATCTCGGCCGCGCGGTTTACGGCGGCATCTATGAGCCGGGCCACCCCGCAGCCGACAAAAACGGCTTCCGCACGGACGTTACCGCGCTGATCAAAGAGCTGAACGTGCCCCTTGTGCGCTATCCCGGCGGAAACTTTGTTTCCGGCTATAACTGGGAAGACGGTATCGGCCCGGTAAAGGACCGCCCCCGCAAGCTGGAGCTGGCGTGGGGAACCACCGAGACCAACGCCTTCGGCACTGATGAGTTTATGAAATGGTGCGCCCACGCGAACACCTCCCCCATGATGGCGGTGAACCTCGGCACCCGCGGCGCGGAAGAAGCCAGAAACCTTGTGGAATACTGCAACCACCCCGGCGGCACCTACTGGAGCGACTTGCGCAAAAAGAACGGCGCGGAAAATCCCTACGGCGTAAAGCTGTGGTGTCTCGGCAACGAGATGGACGGCCCCTGGCAGATGGGCCACAAAGACGCTGCCGACTACGGCAAGCTTGCCAACGAAACCGCCAAGCTGATGAAATGGACCGATCCCTCGCTGGAAACGGTTCTCTGCGGCTCGTCTTCTTACGGCATGCGCACCTTCGGCGAATGGGAGACGACCACTCTGGATATCGCCTACGACCAGGTAGATTATGTTTCGATGCACCAATACCACTCCAATTCGGATAACTATCTCGAGAACTTCCTTGCGAAGGGCGTAGAGACGGAAAAATTCATACAGAGCGTGATCTCAACGCTGGATTACGTGCAGGGCAAACGGCACGCGAAAAAGCAGATCAACATTTCATTTGACGAGTGGAACGTGTGGTACCATTCCCACGGCGCGCCGTTTGAAAAATGGAGCGAAGCGCCTCACATTCTGGAAGACGTTTACAATTTTGCGGACGCCCTTGTGGTGGGCACGATGATGAACGCCATTCTGCGCCACGCGGACAGAGTAAAGATCGCCTGCCTTGCGCAGCTGGTGAACGTGATCGCCCCCATTATGACCGAAAACGGCGGAAGGGCATGGAAGCAGACCATTTTCTATCCGTTTTATTTCGCCTCCAATTTCGCCCGCGGCAAAGCGCTGCAAACCGTAACCGAGGGCTCGAAATACGACACCCGCTGGTACACGGACGTGCCGGACGTGGACACCGCCGCAACTCTGAGCGAAGACGGCGATACCCTTGTGATCTTTGCCGTGAACCGGGATCTGAAAGACGAGATCGTGCTTGAAACAAAGCTTATGGATTTTGAAGGCTTTGTACCGGCGCGCCACGTTGCGCTGGAATGCGGCGATCCCGAGGCCGTGAACACGGCGGACTGCGAAAAAGTAAGCCCCATCGAAAAAACGCCCGGCGCTGTGGACGGCAAAATACTGCGCACGCCCCTCAAGCCCATGTCATGGAACATGCTTGTGCTGAAAAAAGTATAAATTCAGCTTGCAATCTCCGCTTGCGTTGATTATAATAAAGTAGTTAAGTATTCTATTTTGAAAGGAGAACATACGTTATGTCGATCCTCTACAAAGCCTATTGCCGCGCGTACCAGAAGGTGCTCAAGTTCGCGGTGAATTTTCTCGATTGGTCCGAGCCCGAGATCATCCGCGGCGCAGGCAGCGTAAAGCAGCTGCCGAAAACCATCAAGGCAAAGGGCGTTACCACCGTGCTGGTGGTAACCGATAAAGGCCTTATGGGCCTTCATCTGCTGGACGGGCTCTTTGACGCGCTGGCAAAAGAGGGCATCAACTATACCGTTTACGACGGCGTTCAGCCCAACCCCACCATCGACAATATCGAGCAGGCGCTTGCCATGTACAAGGCGGCGGAATGCAACGGCATCGTGGCCTTCGGCGGCGGCTCCCCCATGGACTGCGCGAAAGCCTGCGGCGCAAGAGTGGTCCGCCCCAACAAAACCGTACCGCAGATGCGCGGTCAGCTGAAGGTGCTGAAAAAGCTTCCCCCGCTGTTCGCCGTGCCCACCACCGCCGGTACCGGAAGCGAAACCACCATTGCGGCTGTGGTATCCAACCCCAAAACGCATGAGAAAAACGCCATCAACGATCCGCGGCTTCGCCCGAAGGTGGCCGTGCTGGATCCCGAGCTGACCGTGGGGCTGCCCAAGCACATCACCTCCACCACCGGCATGGACGCCCTCACCCACGCTGTGGAGGCTTACATCGGCCATTCCAACACCAAGGGCACAAAGGCCGCGGCGGAAAAGGCTACCCGCCTGATTTTCGACAATCTGCACGAGGCGTATGAAAACGGTAAGAATATAGAGGCCAGAGAAAACATGCTGGTAGGCTCTTATTACGCGGGCATCGCGTTCACAAGAGCGTACGTGGGCTACGTTCACTCCATCGCCCATAATCTCGGCGGTATGTACGGCACGCCCCACGGCCTTGCAAACGCCGTGATCCTGCCCCATATGCTGGAGTTCTACGGCAAAACCGCATATAAGCCGCTGGCGAAGCTTGCGGATATCGCCGGACTTGACACTGCCGGTATGGATAACGAGCAGAAGGCAAAGCTCTTTATAAGCAAGATCAAAGAGATGAACGCCAACATGAACATCCCCGAAGCCTTCGATTTTATCAAGGAAGAGGATATCCCGCTGATCGCCGAACGCGCGCTGAAGGAGGGCAACCCGCTCTATCCCGTGCCCAAGATCATGAATCTGGAAGAATGCAAGACCTTCATCCGCACCAAACTGATGAAATAAGCATGCTATGTAAAAAGACCGTCCCGGACAAATCAGCCGGGGCGGCCCTTTTATGTTAATCCGCCGCCGCGTTCCCCTGCCAGAGAATCGTCCTGACGGCTGAAACGGAGGCTAAGTATTAACACGATTCATTTTATGTGTGTAAAAGCATTTTTATTCATTTTTTCAGCGGAAAAGCCGAATCGAAGCGTTTTCCCTTGCTGCGTCTTTATTGTAGCACGGGGGCGGGGCAAAGTCCAGTTACACTTCCGTTAAGAACGGCGTTACCGGCATTCACGGTAACGGTTAACCGATACTATGCGAAAAATTTAGATTTACGGTTGATTTTGCATATACGGCTGTGCTATACTTACTCTGTATTAATATTTTTATAAAAGGACGCATAAATATGTTGTTTTCACAGGATATAGGAATCGACCTCGGCACCGCCAACACCCTGATCTGCGTCAAGCACAAGGGGATCGTGATCCGCGAGCCCAGCGTTGTGGCTGTGGCGGTGGGCGCAGGGCAGAAAAAAGTGGTGGCCGTAGGCGAAGAAGCAAAAAAAATGATCGGCAGAACACCCGGCTCCATCACGGCGGTTCGCCCCATCAAAGACGGCGTGATCGCCGATTTCCAGATGACGGCGGATATGCTGCGCCATTTCATCAAAAAAGCCATGGGTTCTTCCCCCTTCGCACGGGCAAGGGTTATGATATGCATCCCCTCCGGCGTTACCGAGGTGGAGCGTAAGGCCGTGCACGACGCCGCTGTAAGCGCAGGCGCCCGCTATGTGAGCCTGATCGAGGAACCGATGGCGGCCGCCATCGGCGCGGGCATAGACGTGACCGCCCCCAAGGGCTGCATGGTAGTGGATATCGGCGGCGGCACCACAGAAGTGGCCGTGATCTCGCTGGGCGATATCGTATGCTCCCGCTCGCTGCGGGTGGCGGGCGATATGTTTGACGACGCCATTGTGCAGTTTGTTCGCAAAAAATACAGCGTGCTGATCGGCGAGCGCACCGCGGAAGAGATCAAAATCAGCCTGGGTTCCGCCATGCCGTACGACGGCGAGGGCGCGCTGGATATCCGGGGCCGGAACCTGATCGACGGGCTTCCCAAAAATGTGGAGGTCACCTCCGCCGACATCCGCGAGGCGCTGGAGGATCCCATCAACCAGATCGTGGAGACCGTGCGCAACACCATCGAAAAAACCCCGCCGGAGCTGGCGGCGGATATCCTCGACAGCGGCATTGTGCTTACCGGCGGCGGATCGCTGATCCGCGGGCTGGCGCAGCTGATCAGCACCAAAACCGGCATGCCCGCAAAGGTGGCCGAGGAACCCATCGACTGCGTGGTAACGGGCACAGCCATATGCCTTGAAAAGGATACGCTGAACATCGGAAAGGCAAACAAGTAAAACGCTATGCGCAATTATTTCAGAAGCATCAAATTCAAATATACGCTGTGTGTTCTGGCGGTGCTGCTGCTGGGGCTGTTTGTGGCAGCCGTTTCTTCCGGCGGCACTTCGCCCTTTTCTTCTGCCCTGAATTACGTGCTCACCCCCCTGAACCGCGCGGCGGCGTATCTCAGCGAAACGTTATCCGATTGGAACGCGGGGTTCCGCTCCTCCGCCCGGTACATAGAAGAGATCGAAAGCCTGAAGGAAGAGGTGGAGGATTACCGCCAGCAGCTGGTGGAGCACGAAAAACTGCAGCAGAAGCTGGCCTCTTACGAAGATTTTCTGGGGGTAAAGAGCGAGCACAGCGATTTTGTTTTTGAACCTGCCGCCGTGATCATGCGGGACGGCATGGACATATACGCCTCTTTTACGATCAACAAGGGTACGCAGGACGGTATCGACGTTGATATGCCTGTTATTTACGGCAAAAACCTGCTGGGCGTTGTAAGGGAGGTATCTCTTACCAGCGCCGTGGTTTATACGGTATTTCACCCGGACGTGAGCGTAAGCGCATACGAGATGCGCACCCGGGAAGATTGCTATACGGAAGCCGAAAACGACCTTTCGGCGGAGGGCAGTATCAAACTGATGGGGCTCGCCCGCACCACGCCCGTTGTGGCGGGCGGCATCGTATGCACCTCCGGCATCGGCGGCATTTACCCCAGAGATCTGATCATCGGCACGGTGACGCAGGTGATGAGCAGCGAGGCCGATATCTCCGCCTACGCCGTTGTACAGCCCACGGTGGATCCGCGCACGGCGACAGACGTGTTTGTGATCACCGATTTTGAGGACAAAGCCCAATGAGAACAAAAGAACGGATCTACCCGGTGCTGCGCCGGGTGATATACATCCTGCTGTTTCTGCTGATTGCAGTGGCGCAGAACACGGTGCTGGGCATGCGGGGCAGCCTGCTTTTGCCGCTGATACCGCTTACGGTATCCGTTTGCATTTTTGAGCATGAGTACGCAGGCTTCTTTTTCGGCGTGCTGGGCGGGGCGCTGTACGACCTCGCCTCCCCTGCCGCAGACGGGATCTACACCCTTGTGTTTGCGGTTCTGGGCTGCGCCGTCGGCCTTACCATGCACTATCTGTTCCGCAACACCCTGCTGAGCGCTTTTATGCTTACGCTGCTGTTTGCCCTGTTTACCGCGCTTACGGGCTTTATCTTTATGGTATTGGCAAAAGAAGCGGCCGGGTCCTTTGCCATCTTCCGCCGCAGGTTTTTACCCGGGGCGATCCTTACGTCCCTGCTGCTTCCCGTTTTCTATTATCCGATCCGCGCGTTGGATCAAAAGCTAAGGTAACCGTTTATGAGAAGATCTAAGATCAACAAACGTGCGCTGGGCGTTCTGATACTGACCGCCCTTGTTTTTGTTTTTTTTATTGTTCTTACATATCGCACCCAGCAGGCGACCATTGCAGCGGGCGGCATGGATACGGCAACGGCGCGCACCTATTCCGTTTCGGTTTCCGCCGACCGCGGCGAAATACTGGACCGCAGCGGAAACACCTTTGTTTATAACGAACAGGTAAATTCCATTGTGATCAACGCGCTTACCTTTCCCTCTGATAAAACGGAGGGAAACGAAGTGATTCTGCGCCTGATCCGTTTTCTGGAAACAAAAGAGGAAGAATGGATCGACGCGCTGCCGATTTTGCTGGATGATGCAGGGCAGCTGCAGTTTGAAGAGGACAGAGACGCGGATATCCGCTGGATGAAATCACCGTATTATCTGAATCTGAACACATACGCTACCGCGGAGAACTGCTACAACGCGCTGCTGGAAGAATACGACCTTACCGACGCCCCCGCGGAGGACGCGATGAAGATCGTATCGGTAAGATACAATATGACCCGCCGCGGCTTCAACGCATCCACACCTTACACCTTCGCCACCGGAGTTTCCATTCAGACGGTGGCCTATATCAAGGAAAACAGTAATTTCTTTCTCGGCGCCGACGCTCAAGTGACCAGCGAGCGCAAATATATCGGCGACGGTCGGCTTGCTTCGCATATACTGGGCATCGTTGGCGCCATCAGCGCCGAAGAATACGATGAACAGAAAGCCCTGACCGACGCCGCGCTGGAAGAAGCCGCGAACGACCCCGAAAAGCAGGCCGAGATCCGCAGCGCAGCTTACTCCCTTTCCGATCAGATCGGCAAAAACGGCATTGAGCAGGCCATGGAAAAGTATCTGAAGGGCACCAACGGCATTAAAACGCTTACCGTATCCAACAACGGCCGGATCGAGGAAGACTATACGGTGCTGCCCCATACCGGCGGCACGGCCATATTGACGCTGGATATCCCCATGCAGCAGATCGCGGAGTCATCCCTTGCCCGCCGGATCTCGGCTGTAACGGATTACGAAGCCATTGCGGGCGGTATGACGCCCGCAGGCGCCGTTGTGGTGGAGGATGTGCGCACGGGGGCGATCCTTGCGAGCGCCTCTTACCCTGATTTTTCACTGTCCACTTACTATGACGATTATGCAGACCTTGCAGACGATCCCGGCAAGCCGCTGTGGAACCGCGCGTTTCAGAACGGCTATTCTCCCGGTTCCACGATGAAACCCGCCACCGCCATCGCCGGGCTGGAAGAGGGTGTGATCACCCCCGACAGCACCGTGTTCTGCCAGGGCGTGTATGAATACATCGACCAAACCTTTGTTTGCTTCAATAAAAACGCCCACGGCTACGTAAACGTAAAAGACGCCCTTGCCTACAGCTGCAACATATTCTTCTTTGACGTGGCGCAGAAGGTAGGCATACAGAAGCTGAACAGCTACGCCGCCCTGCTGGGATTGGGCCAGAAGACCGGCGTTGAGATCAGCGAAGCCACCGGCCTTGTTGCCGGTTACGATGAACGCGAGGCCCAGGGGCTGGGCTGGCGCCCCGGCGAGACGCTGCTTGCCGCCATAGGCCAGTCGGATAACTCCTTCTCTGCCCTGCAGCTCACAAATTACTGCGCAACCATCGCCAACGGCGGCACACGCTATGTTCCCTACCTTGTAAGCAAGGTGCTGTCTGCGGATTATTCCAAGGTCTACTATGAGCGGAATCCGCAGATCGCCATACAGACAAATATCAAAGACAGCACGATAAAGGCTGTGCAGGAGGGCATGTATCTCGTTGCGAACGAAACCTCCTGCCGCGAGCAGCTCGGCAATCTGCAGTACAAAGTGGCGTGCAAAACCGGTACCGCCGAAAAGACACGCATTGTAAACGACACCGTATACGAAGGCACCGACGGTTTTCTGATCGCCTTCGGCCCGTACGAAGATCCCGAGATCGCAATTACGGTGGTGATAGAGAACGCCGGTTCGGGCGCCTCCACCGCGCAAGTAGCGGCTGATATCTTTACTTATTATTTTGAAACGCTGAACTCTGTGCAGAACGTACAACCGGAAAACCGGCTGCTGTACTGAGCGGCGGGCAACTCCGCCTTTAACGCACGAAGGAGGGCCACATTATAACATGGCAAAAAGAATCGTAGTCGCCTCCGGCAAAGGAGGCGTAGGAAAATCCACCACCGCTGCACTGCTGGGCATGAGCCTTGCCGAGGACGGCAAGAAGACCCTTTTGATCGATTGCGACGCAGGCCTCGGCGCGTTGGATCTGCTGCTCACCCCATCGGCGGACACCGCTTACAACTGGCTGGACGCCGCGCTTGACGAATGCGCTTTTTCCGACGCCATTTCGGAAATCGGGCCGCAGCTCTTCCTGCTGCGGGCGCCCGCCGCGCGCCCCGAAGACTTGCCGGAAGACTGCCTTTGCAGGCTGGTAGACAAGATCGCCGACGAATACGACTATATTTTTACGGACGCCCCCGCCGGCCTGGGCGAGGGGCTGAAGCGCGCGGCGCTGGGCGCGGATACCGCGCTGATCGTTGCCACGCCGGATGAGGTCAGCGTAAAGGGCGCGGGCAAAACCGATGAGATCCTGCGCGGTTTCGGCGTTTCGGAAACGCGGCTGATCGTTAACAGATACAATGCGAAAGCGGCAAAAAAAGGAAAACAGCTGGCCATCGACAACGCCATAGATAAAACCTACGTGCAGCTGATCGGCGTGGTTCCGGAGGACCCGGCGATCACCGCATGCTCCGTTACCCACGCCCTGCCGAAACGCACGAAGGGCAGCAAGGCATTTGCGCGTATTGCAAAGCGCATACAGGGGGAAAACATACAGCTTACGCTCTCTTTATTGAAATAAGTTAAATTAAGGATTGATAATTATTAATTCTTGTGTTAAAATAGCAAAATACAGATCATCTTTTTGATTCTGTTATAAATAGGAAGGGGACTGAAACGATAATGAATATCGCTTTAATCGCACACGACTCCAAAAAAGAACTTATGACGCAGTTCTGCATCGCTTACTGCGGCATACTCAGCCACCATTCCATCTTTGCCACCGGCACCACCGGCAAGCTGATCGAAGACGCCACCGGGCTGCCCGTAACCAAATTTCTGCGGGGAAGCCAGGGCGGCGCGCAGCAGATCGGCGCGCTGATCTCCTGCAACGAGATCGACCTGCTTCTGATGTTCCGCGATCCCCTTCGGCCCAAACCCTACGAGCCGAACGAACAGGATCTGCTCCGCCTTTGCGACGTGCACAACATTCCCGCGGCAACCAATATCGCCACGGCGGAATCGTTGGTGCGCGGCCTTGAGCGCGGCGATTTGGATTGGCGTGAACTTGTAAAATAATACTGTAACCGAGGACAAAACAATGGCTTATCTTACCAAAGCGCCGAGAGGCACCGCGGATATTCTGCCGGACGAGAGCTATAAGCTCAGGTTTATCGAAAAAACCACCGGCGACGCGGCCGCGCTGTTCGGCTTCAAAGAGATCCGCACCCCCGTGTTTGAACACACCGAGCTGTTTCAGCGCGGCGTGGGAGAGACCACCGACGTGGTACAGAAGGAAATGTACACGTTTGAGGATAACGGAAAACGCTCCGTTACACTGCGGCCAGAGGGCACCGCAGGCACGGTAAGGGCGTTTCTGGAGCACGGGCTTTTCAACGAGCCTCTGCCGCAGAAATACTATTACCACACCTCCTGCTATCGCTACGAAAAACCGCAGGCAGGCCGGCTGCGCGAATTTCACCAGTTCGGCGTGGAATCCTTCGGCACCGGCGAACCGGCGCAGGACGCGGAGATCATTTCGCTGGCGAAGCATATTTTCGATCTGTTCGGTCTTTCCGGCATCCGGCTGGAGATCAACTCCATCGGCTGCCCCGTTTGCCGCGCCGAATTCCAGAAAGCGCTGAAAACGTATTTTGAAGGCTATAAAGATCAGCTCTGCGAAACCTGCCTCGGCAGGCTGGACCGCAACCCCATGCGCATACTGGACTGCAAATCGCCGGTGTGCGCCGAAATCGCGAAGGGCGCGCCGAAGGTGCTTGATTTTCTCTGCGAGGATTGCAGCGCCCACTTTGCCGCGGTGCAGAAATACCTTACGGCGATGAACATCGAATTCACCGTGAACCCCACCATCGTGCGCGGGTTGGATTATTACACAAAAACCGTGTTCGAGTTTGTGGCGGGCGGCATCGGCGCGCAAAGCACCGTATGCGGCGGCGGCCGTTACGACGGGCTTGTGGAAGAGCTGGGCGGCGCCCCCACCCCGGCCTGCGGCTTCGGCATGGGCATTGAACGCTTAAAGCTGCTGCTGGAGGCGGAAGGAATTACGTTTCCGGAAGAAAAACGTTTGGATATCTATATTGCCCCGGCAAAGGCGGAATATTCCTTTGAAGCCATGCGGCTTACGGATGCCCTGCGGCGCGAGGGCGTTACCGCGCTTACGGACGTTTCGGCCCGGTCGCTGAAGGCGCAGATGAAATTCGCAAACAAGAAAAACGCATTGTTCACGCTGGTGCTGGGCGATACTGAAATTGAAACCGCAAAAGCAAAAGCAAAAAATATGGATACCGGTGAAGAAACGGAGATCGATCTTCGCAACATCACAGAAGAGATCACAGGGCTTTTGGTGCGCGCCATGTTCGGCGAGACCGAACCGAATGGCACTTTATCAAAACTCACCCTTTTAAACGGAGGTAAAAACTGATATGGAACTGTTTTCCGATTTGAAGAGAACCGATTACTGCGGTAATTTCCGCGCATGCGACGCGGGCAAAACCATTACCGTGTTCGGCTGGGTACAGCGGCAGAGGAATTTGGGCGGTCTGATTTTTATCGACCTGCGCGACCGCACCGGCATTCTGCAGCTGGCGTTTGACGAAAACACCGACCCCGCCGTGTTTGAAAAAGCCGCGGGCGTACGTAGCGAATACGTGCTGGCGGCCGTGGGCACAGTGCGCGAGAGAAGCGCAAAAACCGATAAGGTAGCCACCGGCGATATCGAGCTGTTCGTTACCGATCTGCGCGTGCTCTCAAAGAGCGAGACCACGCCCTTTGAGATCGTGGAAAACTGCCAGACCGCGGAAACCACAAGGCTGAAATACCGCTATCTGGATTTAAGAAGACCCGACCTGCAGAAGAACATTCTGCTGCGCAACAAGATCGCCAAGATCACCCGTGATTATTTCTACGACAACGGCTTTATCGAGATCGAAACCCCGATCCTGATGAAATCCACACCCGAAGGCGCAAGAGACTTTCTTGTGCCCTCACGCCTGCACAACGGCACGTTTTACGCGCTGCCCCAGAGCCCTCAGCTTTATAAGCAGCTGAGCATGGTGGCGGGATTTGACCGCTATATACAGATCGCCCGCTGCTTCCGCGACGAGGACCTGCGCGCGGACCGGCAGCCCGAATTCACCCAGATCGACCTTGAGATGAGCTTTGTGGACGTGGACGACGTTCTGGTGATGATCGAGGGGTACATGAAGAAGCTGTTCAAAGAGGCCATCGGCGTAGATATCGAAACGCCTCTGCCCCGCCTGAAATATGCTGACGCCATGGACCGTTACGGCTCCGATAAGCCCGACACCCGCTTCGGCATGGAGCTTT
The DNA here is from genome assembly GCA_946627725.1 of uncultured Clostridia bacterium. GTDB lineage: Bacteria > Bacillota > Clostridia > Oscillospirales > Acutalibacteraceae > RUG806. Next base: position 3,456 of record CAMOVW010000039.1, on the reverse strand, counting down.
ACGACCTTACCGACATCGTAAAGGACTGCGGCTTCGGCGTGTTTGAAGGCCCCGCAAACAGCGGCGGCACCGTGCGCGGCATCACCGCGAAGAACGCCGTTGGCACACTTACCCGCAAAGAGATCGATAAGCTCACCGAGATGGTGCGCGGCATCGGCGCGAGGGGCCTTGCCTGGGCGCGACTGACGCCGGACGGCGTAACCTCCTCTTTCGGCAAATTCATCAGCGAAGAAAAGCTGAACGCCATTCTGGCAGCCGCAGGCGCCCAAACCGGCGACGTGGTGATGATCATTGCCGACGCGAAAAAGACGCTGGCCCTTACCACCCTCGGCACATTGCGCAACGAGGTTGCGAAGAAGCTGGATATCATACCAAAGGATAAATATAACCTTCTTTGGATCGTGGAATTCCCGTTCTTTGATTGGGACGAGGAAGAAGGCGGCTGGGTGGCCATGCACCATCCCTTTACCGCCCCGCTGGACGAATGTCTGCCCTACCTTGAAAGCGACAAGGGCGCGGTTCGCGCAAAGGCGTACGACCTGGTGCTGAACGGCATAGAGCTCTCCTCCGGCTCCATCCGCATTACGGATCCCGAGCTGCAGAGCCGCATCTTCAGCCTGCTGGGCCTTTCGCAGGAAGAGGCACAGAACAAGTTCGGCTACCTGCTGGACGCCTTCCGTTTCGGCCCGCCCCCCCACGGCGGCATGGGCATCGGGCTTGACCGCCTTGTGATGCAGATGATCGGCGCGGAAAGCCTGCGCGACGTGATCGCATACCCCAAACTAAAGGACGCCACCGAAGCCATGACCCAGTGCCCCTCCCCCGTGGACGACGCGCAGCTGGATCTGCTGGGCCTTGAAATCAAGAAAAACTGATTGGAAAGCCGGAGAGATCCGGCTTTTTCAAATTGTGCGTTGAGTGTTGAGTGTTGAGTGTTGAGCGTTGAGTTAAAGAGTATCGCCATGAACAAACTTTCTTTTAAAAACAACCGTTTCAAAATCATGCAGATCGCGGACGCGCAGGAGCTGCCCGCGGTTTCGCCCGATACCGTAAAGCTGATTCGGCTTGCCATAGCGGCGGAGCAGCCGGATCTGATCGTCTTCACCGGGGATCAGATCTACGGTATCCACCCGTACCTGTGGGGGGCGGGCGATGAAATGCGGGTAAAAAGAGTGCTTACGGAGCTGCTACGTCCCGTTACCGAGGCAGGCGTGCCCTTTGCCGTCACCTTCGGCAATCACGATGCGGAATCGGGCGTGCCAAACGCACGGCAGGCGCAGCTTTTTGCCGCCATGCCGGGTTATACCGCAGGGGATCGCCGCTGCGACGAGGATCCCGGTACGTTCCGGCTTTCGATTTTAAATGAAGACGGGGCGGAAGCGTTCTGCGTTTACGCCTTCGATACCCACGGCGCGGCCTTCGGCGGAGAACGCAGCGGGATCAGCGAAGCGCAGCTGGAATGGTTCCGCGCAACAAGAAAAGAAAATAAAACGCCGGCGCTGGTATTTCAGCATATTCCCGCCCCGGAATATTATAATGTAATAAAAGAAACAAATAAAAATACGCGCGACGCCGTGGAGGCTTTCGGCAGACGCAAAGGCAAATTCTATACGCTGCCGCAGCCGCTGAAGGATACCGGCGGCTTTATGCGGGAATCGCCCTCTGTCATTTCCGAAGACGCCGGCGAATTTGATACGCTTTCGGCGGACGGCAGCGTGCTTGCGATCGTTGCGGGCCACGACCACAACAACAGCTTTGTTGCGGAACACCGGGGTATGAAGCTGATTTATACGCAGTGCGCGGGCTTCCACGTATACGGCCCCCATCTGAAACGGGGCGTAAGGATCTTTACGCTGGACGAAAATAACCCCGGCGAATTTACAACGTATACCCGCACGTGGGAAAGCCTTACGGCGGAAAAACCCGCCCGGCCGCTGCTGGAGATGTTTTTGAGCCATACCCCCTCCAGCGTAGGTCAGGCCGTCGCCCTTGCGAAACGGTACGGGATCCCCATGTTTGCCGGTGTCGCTGCAGCCGGTGTTGCAGTGTATTGCGCGGCGAAGAAGAAAAAGCGATAAATTATAATTTGAAGGAGTTTCATCCATGGGTGCAACGTTTGAAAATCTGTACGTCCGTACAAAACGCGTTGAAGCCGTATTGCTTACGGTTGAAGAGATTATGAAAAAACGCGGCTATACGCGCACCGATAATGAGGATGCGGCGGAGCTGTGTTTTTCGGTTCATACGCCTGAAACGGGAGATTGGCGCTTTTTAACCTGCGACAGTGAAACGCCGGGGTTTCTGAAACGGCTGGGAAAATCGTTGGCGGGACTTATGGAAACCGAGGTACTGCACGCTGCGTGCGAAGACAGCGACCTGCTGAAGGCAAGCCTGCTCACCCCCACCGGCGGGTGCGCGGAGATCAGAATCGACGTGTGCAAACCCGCCGCCGCGCCAAAGGATGCGGTGGTTCAGACGTGGAAGCGGGTTCTCAGCGACACGGACGCATTCATAAACGCGGCCGCCGCCGAATATACCTGTGCGGAGGAGTTTCTGTTCGCCATAGCTCCGCACGTGGGTCTGCCCACCGAAGATATGCTGTATTGGGAACCGGACGGCGAGGGGACTTCCCTTCTCTGCTTTGCGAAGCAGCAGAAAAACGCCTCCGCAGGAAAAAGCGCGGCTGCTTTGCTCGGTTCGGCGCTGAAAGAAAAGGGATTTATAAAGCTGCCCCACGGTTTTTACCGCCCTCTGAACGGGGAGATGGGGCTTCGCGTTACGGTGGAACGGGAGAAACACGCATCTTATTCCGTTGAAAATAATGGGTTCAGCTACATGTGCGGCACAGATAAAACCGCTTACGATCTGCGCGTATGCGTGACGAACGAAGAGAACGTGAGAGAAAACCGCCTTCGGGGAACCGAGCTCCGTCTGATTGCGGGCATTCCCCAAAAGGCGCTGATCGTGGATCTGGAGAACGACGCGCAGGGCGTAACCGAGCTGCTTCTGAACGCCTTTGACGAATACGCTTACACACCGCTGTTCCAAAACGACCGCCCCACCGGGAGCGTGTTCGATACCATGTGCCTTTGGGATCTGCACGCATACGGCAAGGTGCATTACCATTCTTATTTCAAAGCCCTTGCCGCGTATCAGGAAAACCGTACGTTTCCGGCATTATTCTGCCTGAAATGGATCTTCTGTCAGAATCTGCGCGAGCCCGCCGAGGTAAGCGATTACAACGTTCACACGCTGAGCGATGAAGAGATCGACGGGCTGCGGCATACGGAACGGTATGAAGTACTGAAAGACTGCTTTGCGCTTTACGACCGACTTCGTATTCATAACGGCTTCGCGTTTGAGATCGTACCGCGTATGATACGTCCGCAGAGACTCCGTCCCGGCGACACCGTGGGCATCATATCGCCCTGTTCGCTGGCGGAGCGGGATAAAATT
>CAMOVW010000038.1 GCA_946627725.1 uncultured Clostridia bacterium | reverse complement strand
AACCGGCTCAACGCTATACGCTATACGCTCAATGCTTCTCGATAAATTATAATTTTAACGCTTTCTTGCCTTACCGGCCGCGTCCGCCGCCAAAGCCGCCGGGGCCGCCGCCGAAACCGCCGCCCATGCCGCCGGGACCGCCGCCCATGCCGCCGCCGTAGATCGTTTGGGTAAAGGTGACGGTTGCGGAATCGGAACCGGTGGATACGGTATAGGTCCCGCCCACCTGCAGGGCGGGCGCGCTCACCACCACGGTTTCAAAGGATTTTTCGGGTGCGTAAGAGCAGATCACGTTGCCGGAGGCGTCGGTCACAGTAACGGTATCGCCGCCGTTGCCGCGAAGGGAAACCAGCATACTGCACTGTGTGGAGGCGGAACCGAAGTTCTCCGCCATGCCTGCCGCGCCCACAGCGATCAGGGTGCCGCCGGTGATAGTGCCGGAGATCTCAAAGTCCAGTGCGCCGTTGCCCGCGTTTGTGGGGCCGGATACGTATACCGTACCGCCGGAGATATTCAGTGCGCCGTTGGAATCCAAACCGTCGCCGTCCGCGTTTACGGTAAGCGTGCCGCCGGTGATGTTGACGGCTGCGCTCGCGCTGCCGTTGAAGCGGTCTCCGCCCTGTCCGCCGAAACCGCCGGGGCCGAAGCCGCTTTGGTCCGCGCCGCCTGCCGCGTTGATGCCGTCGTCGGAAGCGCGCACATAGATCGCGCCGCCGTTGATATTCACTTCCTGGCCTTCAATGCCCTCGCAGCTCTTGGCGATGTTGATATTGCCGCCGTTGATCGTAACGTAGTTGCCCGCGTGGATGCCGTCGTCGCCGGCGGATATCGTGATGCTGCCGCCTTCGATATATACCACGCCTTTATCCGCGTCTTCGTCGTTTTCGCTGTGCAGGCCGTCTTCGGTGCAGGTCACGTTCAGTGTGCAGTCCAGTATGCTGATATCGTCTTTGCCGTTCAAACCGTGATCGCCCGCTGTAATATTATATGTGCCGCTTGTGAGAACCAGCGAATCTTTTGAAACGATGCCGTGCCCCTGCTCGCTGCTTACGTTCAGCGTGCCGCCGCCGTTAAAGGTGATATCCTCTTTTGAGAAGACGCAGGCGTCGATATTGTTTTCGTCTATGGCCGCGAATGCGCCGGTGTTGGTCAGGCTGTTTACGCTGCCTGCGGCGAGGGTCACAAACACCTTATCGGCGGATTTTACGTACAGCGGCGCGGTGGAACCGTTCGCAACGTTTACGTTGTCAAACACCAGCTGTACCTTTTCGTTGTTATCGATATCCACGGTGATCTGCCCGTTTGAAAGGCTGCCGGAGAACACATACGTTCCCTTGGCCGTAATCGTAACGTTGCCGCCGGATATCGTTATGCCCTCGCCGGAAGCGGTACTGCCGCCGTCTGAAAGGCTGACGTACACGGCGCTGTCCGCGTCGTAGCCGGTTTCTTTATCCCGGCTGCTGAACATATCGTTTGCGTTAACGTCTATGCCGCTCTTCTCATCCGCCGTTTCGGTCGTCCCGCCGGGGGCCTCTTCGGCGGCGGACGAGGTATCGGCTGTGCTGCCGATGGCAGTCGTTTCGGTTTGCATCGTATACCCGGCTTGTTCTTCCGTGGTGGAAACGGGCTGTACGTTTGCTTTTCCGCAGCCTGCCAGCGTGCCTGCCGCCAGCGCCGCGGAGAGGAACAGGGATAAGATCTGATATTTCTTTTTCATTTGCCGCGCCTTCTTTCGCTTTGTCTGCGTTCAGTATATGCGGGGCAGTTTAAGCAAAGCTAAAGGCGAAGTTAAAGCGAACTTAAAATTCGGAATTTTACAGCACAGCCGTAAAAATGATGCGTTTCCCATCCGGGCTTACGGCGGTGATCTTGCCCTTGTGCGAGGTTACAATGGCCTTCGCTACCGAAAGACCGATGCCGTGGCCGCCGGTGGCGGAATTGCGGGAGGCGTCCGCCCGGTAGAACCGCTCAAACAGAATGCTCTGGTCGCCTTTCTGAATGCCGTTTGCGGTGTTTTCCACCTTCAGTTCCGTATTTCGTCCGCTCTTTTTCAGGCTGACGCGGATCTTTCCGCCCTCGTCGGAATATTTCATGGCGTTGTCCACCAGCAGCGATACCAGCTGCCGCAGGGCGTTTTCGTCGCCCTCATACCGGATGCCGTCTTCGATCTCTACGGTGTAATCTTTATTTTTATACTGCGCCACAGGACCAAAACTTTCCGCCGTTTCGCGCACCGCCTCCGAAAGAGAGAACTCGGCGGTGTTGGGCTTGTAGCTTTCTTCGTCCATGCGGCTGAGCATCACCAGTTTTTCCGTAAGCGAGGTGAGCCGGGCGATCTGTTTGTGGATGCTTTGGGTCCATTCCGTTTCGCCGGTCTCCAGCTCCGTTACCTCGTTTGCCGCGTTGATCACGGCCAGCGGGGTTTTCAGCTCGTGGCTGGCGTCGGTGATGAACCGCTTCTGTTTGTCGTAGCTCTCCGCCACCGGGGCCATGGCCATTTTAGAACATACCACGATCAGCACGGTAACCACGCACAGGCCGATCAGCGCCGCGATCACGCTTACGGAGAGAAAGGAATAAAACGTGGTCAGCTCTCTGGAGCATTCCAGAAAGAAATAAGTGGTGTTGTCCCCTTCCTTCAGCATCCGGAAGCGGTAAGTATCCACCATGCCCTTGTTCAGGTTTCGTTTATACAGGGTGTTTGCAAGCATCTCTGCGTCTTCGGAATCCACCGCCGCGATCTTACCCGTATTGATATCCACCACCGTACCGTTTTTGTTCAGCGTAACGGTAAAATAGCGGCTGTCAAACATGGCCTCGTCCGAGATCCTGCCGCCAAAACCGAAGAAACCCCCGTCCCGTCGGTGGAAGGGGTTATCCGGTTCTTTTTTTTCGTCCATGGTTTGATTCGGTTCTTTCAGCAGCATATCGATGCGGGCGTCCATGTTCATCATCACGTTATAATAGCTTACCGCGTTGATGATACCCAGAATCAGTATGATGGCGGAGGCGAAGCTCAGCACGGCGCTCCATATGAATTTCCGGCGTAATGTTTTAAGCATTGATCTTCTCCACCGTATAGCCGATGTTGCGTACCGCGGTGATCTTTACGTCCGCGTTGATGGAGGCAAGCTTTTTGCGCAGATAGCTGATGTATACCCAAACCACGTTCAGCTCGGTTTCGGAATCCCATCCCCAGATCTTATCCATAAATTTTTCGGTGGATATGATCTGCCCCGGGTTCACCAGCAGCATCTGCAGCATCTGAAATTCCTTGTTTGCCAGACGCACGCTCTTATCGCCGTTTTTCAGCTCAAAGGTGAGCGTATCCAGCGAGATATTGCCGAACTTCAGGCTGTTGTCTGTGGTTTCGCTCTTGCGGCGGGTCATCACCCGTATGCGGGCCAGCAGCTCGTTCATGGCGAAGGGCTTGGTCAGATAATCGTCTGCGCCGGCGTCAAGGCCGGTCACACGGTCGTCGATCTCGCTTTTTGCGGTCAGCAGCAAAATAGGCAGCGTCAGCCCTTCCGCACGGGCGGTCTTCAGCACGGTGATCCCGTCCATTTTCGGCATCATGATATCCAGCACGGCGCCGTCGTATACGCCGGTGCGCAGATATTCCAGCGCGTCCTCCCCGTCATAAACGGGGTCCACGGTATAGTTTTGTCTTTTCAACACGGCGCAGAGCGCATCGCTCAGACCCACTTCATCTTCGGCAAGCAGCAGTCTCATAATTAAAGTCTCCTTCTCTTTGTTAAGGCTATGATAAGGCGCGATTCTTAAACGGAGTTTAATTGCGGTAAATTATAATTTTCAGCCTTTCCGCATCCCCAGCCTTGCTTCCGCGCTCTTTACCGTATTCATCATCAGCATGGCGATGGTCATGGGGCCTACGCCGCCGGGTACGGGGGTGATGGCGCCGGCGATCTCTTTTGCGGCGGCGAAGTCCACGTCGCCCGCAAGGGCGCCGTCCGCAAGGCGGTTGATGCCCACGTCGATCACGGCGCAGCCGGGCTTCAGCATATCCGCGGTAACAAAGCAGGGGCGGCCCACGGCGGCAACCACGATATCGGCGGTTTTTACCGTTTCTTTCAGATCTGCCGTGCGGGAATGGCATACCGTTACCGTGGCGTTCTCGCGCAGAAGCAGGGCGGCGGCGGGCTTGCCGACGATATTGGAGCGGCCGATCACCACGGCGTGCTTCCCGGCGATGGGGATCTTTTCGTATTTCAGCATCTCGATCACGCCCGCGGGGGTGCAGGGCAGAAAGCAATCCTTGCCTGCCAGCATTTTGCCCACGTTTACCGGGTGAAAGCCGTCCACGTCCTTTTCGGGCGCGATGGCGTCGGTCACGGCGTCCTCATTTAGATGCGAGGGCAGCGGCAGCTGGCACAGAATGCCGTCCACGCCCGCATCGTTGTTCAGCCTGTCGATCAGCGCAAGCAGCTCCGCCTGCGCGGTATCCGCCGGCAGCGCGAACTGCAGAGAAGTAATGCCGCAGGCTTCGCAGGCCCGGTGCTTATTGCGTACGTATACCTGCGAGGCGGGGTCGTCCCCCACAAGGATCACCGCAAGGCAGGGCGCCCTTTCCGCGGCTGCGCATGCGGCTGCCCGCCCGGCGGCCTGTTGTTTTATAAAAGCAGAGATTTCTTTTCCGTCTATGATTTTTGCGCTCATGTGTTTTCTCCTTTGTTTGCTGCAATAAAAATATTTTACTGTGTGCAGCCCCGCTTTGTCAACATGAACCGGCATTAAAACAAATAAAATTAATCAAAATGGCATATTGATTAAAATTGGTAATTGATAATGATAAAATATTTCAATCATTATTTTATTAATTATTAATAAAATTACTTGACTTTACTATTAAAGTATGCTATTTTGTTTTGGAGTTTTGGGATAAATTCCCATAAAACTTCAAAGTGAATTAGGAGGAAAACAAGAATGAAAAAGTTTGTAAAAGTGATCGCGCTTGTACTTTGCTTTGCCCTCATCGCCGCCTTCGCTGCCTGCGGCGGCAACAAAGACAACGACAGCAACAAAGCCACCAACGCTGCGAATCCTACCAACGCACAAACGTCCGGTGAGAGCTTTAAGCTTGGTCTGATCGGCCCGCTGACCGGCGGTGCAGCCATCTACGGCAATGCGGCCAAATACGGCGCGCAGATTGCAGTTGACGAGATCAACGCCAAGGGAGGCATTCAGTTTGATTACAAGGCTGAAGACGACGAGCACGATCCCGAAAAGAGCGTTAACGCTTACAATACCCTTTGCGACTGGGGTATGCAGATCCTTGTCGGCCCTATCACCACTAAGCCCGCCGTTGCGGTATCCGCCGAGGCCGCCACAGACAGAGTGTTCTGCCTTACGCCTTCTGCCTCTTCTACCGACGTTATCAACGATAAAGACAATATGTTCCAGGTTTGCTTCACGGATCCCAACCAGGGTACCGCGTCCGCTGACTACATTGCCGAAAACTTCGCCGGCAAGAGCGTAGCCGTAATCTATAAAAACGACGACGCTTATTCGCAGGGCATCCGTGATACGTTTGTTGCCGAAGCCGGTAAGAAGGGCGTTACCATTGCTTATGAAGCTTCCTTTACGGACGCTACCGCCACCGATTTCTCCGTACAGGTTACTGCTGCAAAGGCTGCCAATGCGGAAATCGTGTTCCTGCCCATGTATTATGAGCCCGCTTCCATTATTCTGAAGCAGGCGAAGGATATCGATTACGCGCCCATCTTCTTCGGTGTGGACGGTATGGACGGCATCCTCGGCATGGAGGGCTTTGATAAATCTCTTGCTGAAGGCGTTATGCTTCTTACCCCCTTCTCGGCCGACGATCCCAAAGCCGCCGATTTCGTGGCTGCTTACCAGGCTGCTTACGGCGAGATCCCGAACCAGTTTGCCGCTGACGGTTATGACGCCGTTTACATCATTTATGAAGCGCTGCAGGCTGCCGGCTGCACTGCCGATATGAGCGCCGCCGACATCTGTGAGAAACTGGTTGCCGTTATGCCCACCCTGACCGTTAACGGTCTTACCGGTGAAGGTATGACGTGGGATGCTTCCGGCGCCGTTTCCAAAGCTCCCATGGCTGTTGTGATCAAAGAAGGCGCCTACGTTACTCCGTAACGTTAAACAAAGCATAAATCTGCGGGGGTACCGTCCTTAAAGGCGGTATCTCCCCGCAAAAGAGCCGGCTTCCGCATAAACGGCAGCCGATTTTTAGTTTTTGAGAAGATCGAGGTAACTATGGAATTTCTATCATATCTGATCAGCGGGTTGAGTCTCGGCAGTGTTTATGCCATTATCGCCCTCGGTTATACCATGGTTTACGGCATTGCGAAAATGCTGAACTTCGCTCACGGCGATGTGATCATGGTGGGCGGATATATCTCTTATATTGCAGTGACCCGCGCCGGGCTTCCCGGATGGCTTTCCGTGATTGTTGCAATGGCAGTGTGTACGGTGCTTGGCGTCATCATAGAAGGGCTTGCATACCGGCCGCTGCGCTCCGCAACGAGCCTTGCCGTGCTGATTACAGCCATCGGCGTATCGTATTTTCTGCAGAACGCGGCGCTGCTGATTTGGGGCGCGAATTTCAAAACTTATCCGTCGCTCATTTCCGGCACGCTGAAACTGTTCGACAACAAGCTTTCCATTCCCTACGTGGCTATGCTTACCATCGTGGTGTGCATCCTGATTATGGTAGGGCTTACGCTGTTTACGTCAAAAACCAAAATGGGTAAGGCCATGCGCGCGTGCAGCGAAGATAAGGGCGCCGCGCAGCTGATGGGCATTAATGTAAACAAAACCATCTCGGTTACCTTTGCCATCGGTTCCGCTCTGGCGGCCATTGCCGGTGTGCTTCTTTGCTCGTCCTTCCCCACGCTCAAGCCCACCACGGGATCCATGCCCGGCATCAAGGCGTTTACGGCTGCGGTATTTGGCGGTATCGGTTCCATTCCCGGCGCGTTCCTGGGCGGATTGCTGCTGGGCATCATTGAATCTTTCGCAAAGGCTTATATCTCCACGCAGCTGGCCAACACCATTGTGTTTGCCGTACTCATTGTAGTGCTGCTGGTGCGGCCTGCCGGCCTGCTCGGGAAGTATGTTCCCGAAAAAGTATAAGGAGGACGCGGTATGAACTTTCTCAAAAAGTCTAAGCTGAGTACCTCCGCTTTGCGGGACTACTGCTCATTCCCGCTGGTTACGGTTGTTTTCGTTCTTATTACGATTCTGAACAACAGCGGCAAGCTCAACAAGAGCATGCAGGGCCTTTTGGTGCCCGTTTGCTGTTACATCGTTATGGCCATCTCCTTGAACCTCACCGTAGGTATTATGGGCGAGCTGAGCCTCGGTCACGCCGGTTTTATGAGCCTCGGCGCGTTTACGGGCGTTGTAACATCGCAAAGCCTGATCGGCAGCGTTCCCAACGATACGCTGCGGCTTGTGATCGCCATTGCCGTCGGCGCGCTTGTGGCTGCGTTTGGCGGATTCCTGATCGGTCTGCCGGTGCTTCGGTTGCGGGGCGACTACCTTGCCATTGTAACGCTGGCCTTCGGCGAGATCATTATGGATATTGTAAACTGTCTTATTGTGGGGCACGATGAGAACGGCCTGCATCTCATTTTTAATTTCACGGGTGAAAAAACCGTGGCTGATCTGAATCTTGCCGAGGGAGGTACGGCCATTATCAAGGGCGCGCAGGGCGCCGTGGGTACGAAAACCATCGCAAGCTTTGCCGCCGGCTTTATACTGATCATGATTACCCTGTTCGTGGTGCTCAACTTCATCCGCAGCCGTACCGGGCGCGCGGTACTCGCCCTGCGCGACAACCGTATTGCCGCCGAAAGCATGGGTGTGAATGTGATGAAATACAAAATGATCGCTTTCGTACTTTCCACAACGCTGGCAGGTATGGCGGGCGCGCTGTACGGCCTCAACTTCAACATGATCTCGGCAGATAAATTCAATTTCAACACGTCCATTCTCGTGCTGGTGTTCGTGGTGCTCGGCGGGCTGGGCAATATGCTCGGTTCCATTATCGCGGCCACAATACTGTATATCCTGCCGGAAGCGCTGCGCGGCCTTGCGGATTACCGTATGCTGATGTACGCCATCGTGCTGATTGTTGTTATGCTTGCTACCAATAACCCCAAGGTGAAGAACCTGTTTATGAAGATCATTCCCAAGCGGAAAAGCAAAGAAGGGGGCGCTGCGCAATGAAAGAATTTCAAAAGGGCAAAATGGTTCCCATGCCCAGCACAGCGCTGATCCCCGAACGCGATCTGGGTAAGATCCCGGTGTTGGAGTGCCTTCATCTGGGCATCGAATTCGGCGGTCTTAAGGCCGTGGATGATTTCAACTTTACCGTGGGTAAAACCGAGATCGCAGGCCTGATCGGCCCCAACGGCGCCGGCAAAACCACTGTTTTCAATATGCTCACCCGTGTGTATAACCCCACCCACGGCACCATTATGATCGATGGGCAGGATACCACCGGCAAAACCACGGTGCAGCTCAGTAAAATGGGCGTGGCGCGTACTTTCCAGAACATCCGCCTGTTCACGGATATGACGGTGGAAGACAACGTGCGCGTCGGTATGCACAATCAGGTGCGGTATTCCACCGTTTCCGGTATTTTCCGTCTGCCTCCTTTTTGGAAAAAAGAGAAAGAATCCCATAATAAAGCGATGGAGCTGCTCAGCATATTTGATATGCAGGATCTTGCCGACGTTAAGGCCGGTAATCTGCCGTATGGCGCACAGCGCCGTCTTGAGATCGTGCGCGCCCTGGCCACGGAGCCCAAGCTTCTGCTGTTGGATGAGCCCGCTGCCGGCATGAACCCCAACGAAACAGCGGATCTGATGGAAAACATTGTAAAGATCCGTGATGAATTCCAGATCGCGGTGTTGCTGATCGAACACGATATGAAGTTGGTTATGGGTATCTGCGAAGGTATCTGCGTGCTCAATTTCGGTAAGATCATTGCCAAAGGCACAGCAGAAGAGATCCAGAGCAATCCCGAAGTTATCAAGGCATATCTGGGCAATAACAGTATGGAGGGTTGAGCCATGGCAATGCTTGAAGTATCCAATATCAATGTGTATTACGGCTCGATCCACGCGATCAAAGGCATTACCTTCGATGTGAATGCGGGCGAGATCGTAACCCTGATCGGCGCAAACGGCGCGGGCAAAAGTACCACGCTGCAAACCATTTCCGGTTTGCTCCGCTCAAAAACCGGCGGCATCACCTTTAACGGCAAATCCCTTAGCGGTGTTCCGGCGCACAAGATCGTTTCCATGGGCATCGCCCACGTGCCGGAGGGCAGGCGAATCTTTCAACAGATGACGGTGGAAGAGAACATCGAAATGGGCGCCTATACCCGTCCCGGCAGCGAATATAACGAAAGCGTTGAAATCGTGTTCAACCACTTCCCCCGGCTGAAGGAACGCCGCAAACAGATCGCCGGTACCCTTTCCGGCGGCGAGCAGCAGATGCTTGCCATGGGCCGCGCAATGATGAGTAAACCGGAACTGCTGATGCTTGATGAGCCCAGTATGGGTCTTTCCCCCATTCTGGTGGATGAGATCTTTGAGATCATCAAGGCGTTCCATAAGGATGGAACTACCATTTTGCTGGTGGAACAGAACGCGAATAAGAGTCTTGCGATCTCTGACCGCGCCTATGTTCTTGAAAACGGAAGGGTTGTTCTCTCGGGTACGGGCAAAGAACTTATGCAGAGCGAAGAGATCAAAAAAGCTTATCTCGGCGGCTGATCTTTGTGTAAATTTCCTATAACAATTTCATTATTCTGTAAAATATTTGTGAATTATACAAATCCGCGTTATTTTGTTATTGTTTTTTTTGAAAAAGGGTTGTATAATGTGAATGCAATGAAATTCAAAAGGAGTTGTTTATTATGACAGATTTCATCATGAAGTTTTATGATTTCATCGTCAGCATCGTAGAAGCGATTCAGGCTATGGTTGGCCAGATCAGAGAAAAGAACGACGAGAAATAAAATCCGACACGATCCCCCGCTGAAAGGCGGGGAATCTTTTTTCTTATCAAAATTTCTGATATAGGGGGTTGGTTATTTTTTATGAAAGACAGAATCAGCCAAAAATCACTGAAATGGATCAAGCTTGCGGTTGCCGCCGCGGCGCTGCTCACACTGATCATCCTTGCGGTTGTAACGGCGGAGCTGCCGGGCGAAGCAGGGGAGGGGTATGCGCCCCGGGTTTACTCTTCCGTTTTCTCTCTGCTGCCGCCGGTGATCGCCATTGTACTGGCGCTGATCACAAAAGAGGTGTATTCCTCGCTTTTTGTGGGTATCACGGTGGGCGCGCTGCTCTATGCCAACGGAAAGCCGGAGCTGGCGCTGAACACGCTGCTGTATAACGAAAACGGCGGGCTTGTAGTGAACCTTACAGATCTCTCCCACGCGGGCATTCTGGTGTTTGTTGTGATCCTCGGCACGCTGGTAGTGCTCATGAACCGATCCGGGGCGGCCGCGGCTTTCGGGCGGTGGGCCTCAAAGCATATCAAGTCCAAAACCGGCGCTGCGCTGGCAACGGTGCTGCTGGGCGTACTGATCTTTGTGGACGACGGCTTCAACTGCATGACCGTGGGCAGCGTGATGCGCCCCATTACGGATCGCCACAACGTATCCCGCGCAAAGCTGGCCTATCTGATCGACGCCACCGCCGCGCCGATCTGTATCATTGCTCCGGTTTCCAGCTGGGCGGCCGCCGTTACCTATGCGGTGCCGGAAGAGATGAACGTCAACGGCTTTCAGATGTTTCTGCAAACCATCCTCTTTAATTATTACGCACTTGTCACTCTGCTGATGATCGTTAGCGTAACGCTGATGCGGGTGGATTACGGCCCCATGCGCCTGCATGAGAAGAACGCCGCGGCCGGGGACCTGTTCACCTCCGGCGAAGCGCCTTACGCGGAGGATGACGCCCCCACGGATGAGGGCAAGGGCAAGGTATCGAATCTTGTGATCCCGGTGGTTACGCTGATCGTCACCTGTATTCTGGGTATGGTGTACACCGGCGGCTTCTTCAGCGGTGTGGATCTGATCACCGCTTTCGGCGATTGCGACGCCGCCCGCGGCCTTGTTACCGGTTCGCTGATCACCCTGATCGTCACTTTTATTCTGTATATCGTCAGGGACGTAATGAGCTTCAAGGATTTTATGGCATGCCTGCCCGCCGGGTTCCGCTCCATGTGCGCGCCCATGATCATCCTGATCCTCTCATGGAACCTCTCCGGCGTAACGGGGCTGCTGGGCGCCTCCGGCTTTGTGCACGATCTGGTCGCCTCCGGCGCGGGCGCGGTGCAGATGTTCCTGCCCTTTATCGTGTTTGCCGTGTCGCTGTTCCTTGCGTTTTCCACCGGTACCAGCTGGGGTACATTTACCATTCTGATCCCCATCGTGTGCAGCGTATTCCCGCAAAATTACAATATGCTTGTGGTTTCCATTGCGGCCTGCCTTTCTGGCGCCGTATGCGGCGACCATTGCTCGCCCATTTCCGATACCACCATCATGTCCTCCGCCGGCGCGCGCTGCAATCATGTGAACCACGTTTCCACCCAGCTGCCCTATGCCTTTACCGCCGCCGGGATCGCCGCCGTGGGCTATCTGATCGCCGGTGTGCTGGCCTACGGCCATACGCTGGGCGTAGCCGCTGTCGCCCTGCCCGTATCTCTGCTGCTGGTACCCGCCGTGCTGTGGGTGATCCGCAAAAAACAGGGGAGTCTGAAAACGGCCGTTTGAACCATCGCTGAACCGTCTTGATCCTTCTGATTAAAAAATTCACAAAAGATACTATCTTTTTTTACGGGTATGTGGTATACTGAATCATATACCCGTATTCTTGTTGTTAAGGGAGTTTACCCATGAAAGATAAACCTGTTACCGTATTTTTCGGCATTATAAGCTGGGCGATCTGGGCCGCTACCATCGCCGTAATCGTATTTGCCGTTGTGCTTCTGATCACCGGTATGGAAAAAGACCCCGAGTTCACGCTGAACGCCGCCGCCGTACAAAAAGTGGACGCCGCAGATCCTGTGCTGGCTGAAAACGGCAAAACCGGAGATGATTGGTACCGGCTGCATCTGGATATGCAGGTTGCCGCCGCAAAGTATTCTCCCTTCTCCTACACCGCTGAAACCTTTGCCCTGCGCGCGCCCGACGATATTGCCGGTCAGGCGGAGTGGTTCGTGGTGCTGGACGCCCCGCTGGATTTTTCCAAGATTGCCCCGGATGCGTACACGCTGGATCTGTATATCCGTTCCCCCGGCGGCGCGCAGGCGCTGGCAGACCAGGCGCAGCGTTTTGATTTCGGCCTGCGCGGGTACGTAGGGCATTTTACCTTTATCAATTATCCCTTCTACGTCGGTCTGCCCGGTTTCGCTCTTTCGGATTTCTCTGCGCAGGTGGCCGTAGACGCGGCATGATCAACCGAAGATTTTCCCGAAAATTTTTTTCGGGAAAACATAATAAATTCGCAAAAAAAGCTTGACTAATCTCAAAAAATATGATATAGTTCTATCTGCGCTTGAAAAGAGCGCCCTGGTGATAAGGCGGTCATCGTGCTGGTGTAGCTCAGTTGGTAGAGCAGCTGATTTGTAATCAGCAGGTCGGGGGTTCGAGTCCGTCCACCAGCTCCAATCAAATATGGGAGAGTTCCCGAGTGGCCAAAGGGGGCAGACTGTAAATCTGTTGTCAGTGACTTCAGTGGTTCGAATCCACTCTCTCCCACCAGAAAAAAGCACTGCTCCGCAGTGCTTTTTTCAACGAAATAAATCCACTGCGTGGATTTGTGAAATGCGCTTCGCGCGTGAAATACGCCTGCGGCGTGTGAAATGCCTGCGGGCGTGAGTGGATTTATTTCATTTCACTTTGCGGTGAAACCGCAAAATTTCACGTTTGCCGAAAGGCAAACATTTCACATCCCGCGGCAGCGGGATATTTCACTTTACACACTTCCGTTTTTATGGTATGCCCGATCCGAAAGAGGTGATTCTTCTGTCCGAATCGAAACTGCGCGACTTATCTGTTGAATTCTCGGTAAATACAATTAAGCTCTGCGAAAACATAAAAGGGCATTCTTCTCTTGTCAATCAGTTGGAACGTTCCGCGACAAGTATCGGCGCAAACATTCACGAAGCGAATTACGCCCACGGCAAACCCGATTTCATCGCTAAAATGCAGATCGCGCTGAAGGAATGATATGAAACGGAATACTGGCTTGAAGTTTTTGTAAAGTCGGGTATCCTTGACAGGGAGGCGGCCAAAGATATCTACAATCAATGCGGCGCAATCCGCCGGATGCTGATTGCCTCGATCAACACGGCGAAGGAAAACGCCCGGAGCTGACCGGTCGCTTCGGCAGTCGACTCCTTTCAAATGCATCACAAAAAACAGGACCTCCCGTTAGAGAAACCCTTTCTCCGACGGGAGGTTTTTACGGCAAAGACAAGGAACCGTCCCCTGTCTTCACAGTTCCTCTTTTTTGAAAGTTGCGAAAAACGATTCCGCCACGGCATTATCCAACGGCGTTCCGGGACGGGAGACAGATTGTGTGATATTTTTACTTTTCAGTAAACGAAAAAACTCTTTTGACGTATACTGAATTCCGGAATCACTGTGAAACATCAAATTCTTTGGTTTTCCTCTTGACTTAAATGCTTCGGACGCAGTTTCGGCAACAAATGCAGCATCGGCCTTGTCCGACAGCTTATATCCAACAATTCTGTTTTCGCACGAACCGGGCATTTTCGTTGCCCGGTTTTTCGTTTTCGTTCCCAACACCTTGTTTTTTTGTTTTACGCTGTGGTATGCTATACACACAACAAATGAAAGGACAAGAAATTATTATGATGAGAAAAACATTGACGATTCTGCTGGCCGCGCTGCTCCTGCTGAGCGTTTGGCCCCTGTCCGCCGCCGCCAAAACGGTAAAATCCGGCGACTGCGGCGCCTTTGACATTGAAAACGACAAATACAGCAGCGACGTCACCTGGTCGCTGGATGAAAACGGCGTGCTGACCATCAGCGGCACGGGCAAAATGGATGAAAACGGATTCTTATTCGTTGAAGAACTGACAGACGAAGAAGTGCGCTCCATCGTAGTGGAAGAAGGCGTTACCGCTATTTTCGGATGCGGACATTTCGATATCACAAGCCTGACGCTGCCGTCGACCCTGACCGAAGTCCCGGATCAGGCATTTGAAAACAACAAAACCCTGAAGGAGGTTCACCTTGCGGAAGGGATTGCAGCCATCGGCGAGAGCGCGTTTGGGGGCTGCGAAGCGCTGGAGGAGATCACGCTGCCCCAAAGCCTGAAAACGCTGGACGAGCACGCCTTCTTTTATTGCACTTCACTGAAAGAAATCACGCTGCCAGACAACCTTGAGACGATTTCCACCGAGACCTTTTACGGCTGCACCGCGCTGGAAACGATCCATTGGCCGAAAAACCTGAAAACCATCGGCGAGTCCGCGTTTTCGGAATGCGCAAAGCTGAAAAAGGCCCTGCTCCCCGATGGCGCAACCGAGATCGGCGTGGGCGCGTTTTGGAGCTGCGAAGCGCTGGAGGAGATTGCGCTGCCCCAAAGCCTGAATACGCTGGGTGAAGAAGCCTTCAAAAATTGCACTTCACTGAAAGAAATCTCGCTGCCCGACCACCTTGAGACGATTCCCACCGCGGCATTTGAGGGCTGCACCGCGCTGGAAACGATAAGTTTTCCGGAAAATCTGAAAACCATCGGCCCGTCCGCGTTTGCGGGCTGTGAAAAGCTGGAAAAAGCCCTGCTCCACGCAGGTGTGACCGTGATCGGCGATAACGCGTTTGACGGCTGCGCCGCGCTGAAGGAGGTCGACCTTCCGGAAGGCCTGACCGAGATCGGTACGTCAGCCTTTCACGGGTGCGGCGCTTTGACAGAGGTCGTCATCCCCCAAAGTGTTCGGACCGTGGGTGCTTCAGCCTTTGGATGGTGCGAAAATCTTTCCCGCGTTACGATCCTCTCTCCCGAAACTGTTTTGGAAGTGGGATATACCGGATTTGATGAAATGTTTCTGAAGCCTTCAGACGACGTTTACGTCCTGGTGATCGCACCCGAAGGATCCGCTGCGGAAGCGTATGTGAAATCGCTCGTGCTGTCTCCCGTGGTATACGCGCCGTCCTGGTTCAAGATGGGCGACGTGAATCTGGACGGCGAAGTCACCGCCGAGGACGCCCGTTTTGCCCTCCGCGCCGCCGTGGGGTTGGACGATACCGCCGAAGGTCTGGATTTCTCCAACCCGCAGAATCGCTGCTATATCGCCGCCAACGTGGACGGTGAAGCCGGCATTTCTTCCGCCGACGCCCGCCTCATTCTCCGCGCCGCCGTGGGCCTGGAAGTGCTGAAATAAACCGAAAATAAAAGTCAACACAAGAACACAAAACGAACAAAGGGCAGGTCGCGCGGATCTGCTCTTTTCGTTTTACGGGAACAGAAAACGCACCTTCGCCGCGAAAGATTTCCTTGAAAACAAATCCATGACCACACACAAGTAATACTGTTTACGGTCAACAAAAATGTAAGTAAAATCGCTGCCCCAAACTTTGTTCGGCTCCGTTTGGGTGAACTTCCTTTTTAATCTGTTTTTGCTTGTTCCGGACGATGGATTATAATAGTGACTGACCTCCCGTTGGCTGAACGGCGTTTGCCCCATTTCCTCCATCAATCGTCGGATCCTGCGCTCACCGATTTCATATCCCTGTTGTTTCAGTCTTTGCCGGATCGGTCTCACACCGAAACGCTCTCCGCTTGCAGCAAATAATTCTTGTATCAAAGGCTTGAAGAATTCGTCTTTCTGATCTTCTACGTAAACCTTGTCCCTGGTCTTTTTATAATTGTAATAAGTCCCACGTGGCAACGATAAATAATCGCAAATGGCGTGCAGTGAAAACTGTCCTTCCAGTTTTTCCACTGCTCTCAGTTTTTCTTCTCTCGGTGAACTTGCATTACACGGGCAGACTTTTGAAATGTTCAGAAGTTCGGTCAAGTGCCGGTTTTGCTGCTCCAACGTAACAAGCCGATGACCTGAGATTTCCGTCCCGTTTTCTGTGATAAAACCGTTATATTCTTTGATCCATTTGTAAAGGCTGTTTTTGGACGGTTTACCGCTTGCGCAAATCTCTGTTACGCTTTTTCCTTCGTGGTATGCTTTGACCCATTCTTTCTTTTGTTGGTTTGTATAGATTTTTGGCATACTTTTTTCCTCCTAGATTATGTATGGAGTTTTAGTATACCATATCAGAGAATATGATAATAACAAAAATTTTTTTATCTCTAAATATTAGGGAGAAATCAGTTTTTGCATATGTTATAATGTTTATGTTGATCAACAGAAATACAGAAAAGAAAAAACGGATGGTTAAGTAAAAAACAGGTGAGAATCAATATATGAGCTGATAGAAGCTATGCTGGAGAAGATATCAGAATGGCAATCCTATTATTCGAAGATTAAAACGAGAGAAATCTCATATTCTGAATTATGTTAAGCGGGTTGCAATTACGATGCCGTATGCGTCTTTGTTTTTTTACGGCGCATTTTATAGCGCGCCCATTTTATGTGACGATGTTCCTGCGCCCCGACCGGCCAATCAGAACAGCACCTTGAGCTTCAACGTTTCGAGTTTTTCCTTCGGAACGGTATTACACGAGAAGATCGGCCGGACCTCTCCGCCGGTAAAAACGACCAGACGGTCGTCGGAAAAACGCCTGCCGTCAGCTTCTGTCACGACCGGCGCAAACGGATCATAGGTAAACATTTCCTTGTTTTTATGCCAGCACAAAAGCACTTCCGTGTAACGCATGGTACAGCACTGCGACGCTTCATAGCCGCTGATTCGCAGCACAGGCTGCTTTTCGGTCACGCATGTGTTCGTTCCGGCGCCTCCGTTATCACGCTGACAGAACTGCAGTCCGTTTGCCCAGATCCGTCGGGCGAGCATACGATATTGCTTTTCACCGGTCAGATTGTAAAGGTCGACCGCCAGCAGCAAACTGTCCACAACAGCGCAGGGCTCCGTCCAGGTGTCTTCTCTGCCGAACCAGTTGAAGTTTTCATAGGTCAGCGTCATGCCGTAACGCAGATAGCGGTCAAATTCCCGCCGGACTGCCTGCAGATACTTTTCCTGCCGCGTCGTTTCACAAAACGAAAGCATACCGCGCAGACAGGTCAATGAGGTGTGCGTTTGAAATCCGCGGGCAACCATATCCGCATCCAGAAAAACGCCGATCGTTTTTTCCAAAAAGACACGGGCGCGCTCGTCGCCGGTCAGGGCATAGTACCGGGCGACGCCATCCACGCACATAAAAGCGCAGCCGACGTCGGTGGAAAGCTTCCACCCATGCGCTTCCCCGCAGACGGTTCCGTCCACGCCGCCTTCGGCAGAGCTGCGCTCCAACGGATAATCGTCATACAGCGGCAGCGCCGGCAGATAGAGGTTTTCAAACGTGCTTTTCAACGCCCGGAGCGCCAGTGGATCCTGAAAAGTATCCGCTTGATCGCAAAGCGCCCGCAGATACCAGTTGTGTCCGGAAAGCTGCTGTTCATTCGCGTTGCCGGCTGCAGGCACGTCGCCGAAAAACAAACAGGGATTGGTCCGCGCCGGGAGATCGCGCAGCATTTGTTCCATGCAGGGGATCTTTCGCCCGCTGATATGGTAATGGCACAAAAAAGCCAGCAAGGCCCGGCCTTCGCGGTCGCCCGGCCAGCCGGGATTTCCGTCAAACACGGTTTCATAGGTGTAGGGCGCCCGGTTCAGACGCTGAAAGCTTTTTTCGATGTTTCTGTTTCCGTCCGGCACGTACCAGTGTTCGCTGATGGGAAGATTCCCCTTCATTTGTATTTCCTCCAAAAGACGCAATCGTTTTTTCTTGTTGCAGCATATCATTTTATTCATATTATGTCAACGGAGTAGTAGGATTCTTCATGTTGTATCCGTGAAAATAATAATACGAATTAGGGTTGTAATAAGGGCAATAGAATGATATGATAATGAGGAGGAACGGGCTTTTTTTAGAAGTAAGATAAGGGTTCATTCTAAACATTTAAATGGGACGGAAGCACTGTTCACAGAAAAAAAAGCTCTTCCGAACAACGAAAAACCATTGAAAAATAAGGGGATTCTGGCATTTTGTGCGGTTGACTTTCGGTTCCGAAACATCGAAATGGATCGGACGAGCCAGAAAAGGGGCTGTAAAAAAACAGTCTAAAGGGAAAGACCTCCGAGGCCACAAATC
>CAMOVW010000037.1 GCA_946627725.1 uncultured Clostridia bacterium | reverse complement strand
CGCATCCTCCCGCACCGAAGGTGCATTTTCCCGTTCGCGCAGCGAACAGATAAATAATAATTTATCGAACCAACGTCCCTTTCTCCACACATATCGGTGTACGCAGAAAATCATCAAACTCATCCGCTACCGAGTGATATCCCACGGCGTACCGCCCTGCGGCGGGGGCCCAGCGGCGATATGCGGCGGCGGCTTTTTTTATGCGTTCATACTGCGCGGGGGTGGGGGCATACTGCCGCAGGCCTGCCCGTTCGGCTTCCGGCGGCAGCAGAATAAATTCCCACAGCAGTTTGATCTGAGCGCACGCTCCGGCGGCGAACAGCGCTTTCGCTGCTTCTCCCACCGCGGTGTGGTCCGGGTTTTGCGGCAGCTGCGGCATGGGGGCGATGGTAACGGCGGCGCATTGCGCCGGGTCGTAACCCCGCAGGGCTTCGCGCATGATCGCAAGGGCGTTCTCTTTTGTGAGGCCGCCGTCGTGACCGCGCAGGGGCGAAATCGTTATGTTCGCTTCCGGCACGTCCAAAGCGCGGCAGCTTTCGGTAAATTCCGCATCCCGGGCCGCGGTGAAGGCGGCGCCGGATAACGTGAAATGATGGCGGCCGGCGTGCCAGGCGCAGCCCCCGTCGTTCGTCAGCATCCGCTTCACGCTTGAAGCGCCGCCGTCGGTACAGAGCACCGCATGCACGCTGTGGCCAGCGTCAACGGCGCGGCAGAGTTCTATGCCCAGATTTGTAAGCTCGTCATCCTGATGCGGCGCGAAAAAGAAAATTTCCATTACGCAAAAAGGTGCACAATGGCGGTAAACAGCGAAACGAACAGATTGCGCAGCTTCGCAAAGAAGGCAGCAAAGCTGTTTGTGTGGGTTTTGTAAGGCGTATCGATCTCGGCGGTTACGGTATCGGTACCCAGCTGCACCTTGCCGGTGTAGCGGTAAAGCACGTTATCGTAATGTGTGATATCGTTTTCATGCAGCGTAAACACGCGGAAGCCGTAAGGCCCTACCTTGGCCATCTCGCAGCCGTAGGTGAAGCCCAGCTCAATGCCCTGCCACACGCCGGAAAAGCCCTCCACATGCTGGTGGCCGAAATACGCCGCGATCACGTCGCCGCACTCCTTCCACGCGGTAAATTCATAAGAGACTGCGCCGGGTTTCCAGCCGTAGAAGTTATAGCCGCCGGCGATCTCCTTGTTCAGCCGCACCCAGCCGGAATCCACCCGGCGGGCGCCCTCGTCCGTGGGGCCGCACGCTTCAAACAGGTTGCCGATATCCGCAGCCTGAATATGCTGGAACGCAAACGCCGGGATCGGTTTGCCGCCGTTGGCCGCGGTGATCGCCTTGGAAGCGCCTTTGTACCAATCCACCTGCGCGTCAGAGATGCCGCCGCGCATGGAATCCATCAGCCAGATATTGAATTTGTCCGCGCCGTCGGTCCCCTTTATTGTAACGTGGTAATCGACGCCGCCCTCCGCATCGGGACTTTCGTCAAACACCACGCAGTGGGGATATTTCGCAAAGATCTCAAGCCAATCTTCGGAAGAAAGCCCCACCTTGCGGTCGTTGTTGCCCAGCGCGATCACATAGGGCACGCCGAATTCCTCCAGAATGGAGAATACCGCGTCCACGGCGGTCTCCACGTTGGCGCGGGTTTTATCGTAGATCATGTTGCCCTTCAGGTCCTTCACCACAACGCCCTCGGTGGGCACAAGGTCCGTAGCGTTGTCGCCCGTGCGGCTGTCCTCCACCAGATCGCCGCTTACCACGATCAGATCGGGGTCCGCCGTTTCAACGGCGCGGCGCACCAGATTGAGCATATCCTTTGCGGGGTTCTGGTCGTCCTGCGGATCGGAAATCTGCAGGATCCTGAAGGTGCCGTCCGCCCGGAAGGCGAACGCGGGCGCATCCCCGGCAAACGCCATCGGCACACAAGACAGCAGCATTATCGCCGCAAGCAGTACGGAAAACAGTTTTTTCATAATGAAATACCCCCTTTTATAATATAAAACATAATAAACAAGTTATAATACCTATCGCAGAAAGAGAAATTGCAATAATGCCTTTGCTTCTGGTTTTTGAATTCTTTAAAGCAATGATTCCGATGACCAAACCGACAATATCAAATACTGCAAGAATGGGGAGAAGTGACTGAACCTGCGAAAGGGCTTGTGTTGAATGATATATGAGCTTTTCAAACAACGGAAACACCGTCATGAACAAAGATATTACAGCAAAAACCACAGCAGAAACAAGCAAACTGTGTTTTAATGGTTTCCCTTCTTTTTTGCCGGGTAAAGAATACTGTGTTTGACTTTCGGAATCGGTTGTTTTGATAACATTTTCGGGAGGCTGTATTGCCGCCTGCGTGTTATGTGACACATTCTGAACGGCAGCAGCGTCAGAGTGCCGTATCCTTTGCGGCGGAGGACTATTCAACACGGAAATAACTTTTTTTTGTATGTATTCGGTGTTGATACCGTAGGAAGTCCAGAGTGGGATAACCGTAATACCGGCTTCCTCACAGATATTTTTTACTTTTTTATCCCGTTCCCGTCGATTCGGATCATTATGCGTGCTGTCGTTGATTTCAATAACAGCTTTTGGACAATATGCAGAATCAACAATCAGAAAATCCACGTTTCTATACAATTCATTTCTGTACTTTGCGCTGTCTGTTCTGTCAATAAAAGAGGCAAGATTCGCCTGCGGAACCAATCTGTAATTATCCGGCAGAATTTTCAGAATTTCCCTCATATACTCCATTTCGCAATTTGAAAGCAGAGAAGTTTTTAATTCATATAAATACTGATCCATTTATTTTCTCCTTTATAGCGGATGCCAATTATTTATTATATCGTAAAAAGCGCTGGATTGCAATGGTATACCGTTTTTTCTATGGACAAAAACCGATTCTTCTGATAGAATGAGAACATAGAAAATCAGAGAAGGATGGATCAAATGGAAGCAAAAAAAACACACCGTTTGTACGGGCCGGACGCCGTTCGGTGTGTGGCATGTTTTCTTGTGCTGTCGGTACACTTTTTTCTGAACAACGGCTTCTACTACGAAGAGGTTGCGGGGCCTCGTATGGTGATCATGGTGATGATGCGCTCTTCATTTATGATCTGTGTGCCGTTGTTTCTGCTGCTTACCGGTTATTTGATGAGAAACAAAAAACTGAGCGGGAGCTACTACCCAAAGGGAATCAAAACGCTGGCGGTGTATCTGCTGGCAAGCGTTGCCTGTATTATTGCGCGGTTGATCATTGATAAAGGTATCGACCCCAAAACCACCTGGCTGGGGATCCTCAGCTTTGCGGGGGCGCCGTATTCCTGGTATATTGAGATGTATGTCGGGCTGTTTTTACTGATTCCGTTCCTGAATGTGCTGTTTCACGCGCTGCCCTCCAAAAAGGCGCATCTTGCGCTGATCGGCACCTTATTGTTCCTTACTTCCGTACCGCAGTTTTTCAACAGCTTTAATCTGGTTGATCCCGCCTGGTGGAGCGATCCGGTTTCCTCAAACACATATCAGCGTATTTTGCCGCAGTGGTGGAAGTCGATATATCCCATCACCTATTATTATATCGGCGCGTATATCGGCGAATACAAAGTAAAGCTCCGTCCCGTGCAGGGCAGGCTGATGCTGCTCAGCGCCCTGCTGCTAAACGGTGTGTATAACTACTGGCGCAGCCGCTATGCGCCGTCCTTTATTTGGGGAGAATGGGCAGAATGGGGCGCAATGCTGATTCTTGTGCCCGCGGTATTGGCATTCCTTCTGCTTGTTAATAAAGAGGGCTCCCACGCCCCTGCTTTCTGGAAAAAAACGGTGGGTCTGATCAGCGATCTTTCGTTGGGTATTTACCTGAATTCCTATATTTTCGACCGTGTGTTTTATCCCGTTCTGAGTCGAAAAGTGCCCGTGATGCAGGATCGCCTTCCGTATTATTTTGTGATCGTACCGGCGGTATTCCTGTGCTCCATGATCCTGTCAGGGGCGATGGAAGTGATCTACCGGGTTTGCTATAAGCTGATCAAAGCCCTGATCGACCGCTTCTCAAAGAAAAAACCGCCCGAAACAACGGCAGGGGAACCCCCTGTGAAGTCCGCGGCGGAGTAATTATGATTCAAGAAAGCGCTTCCGAGAATCCATCGGAAGCGCTTTTTCGATCGTACCGTTTATTTTCCTACGCAAAAGCTGCGGAAAACCTCGTTCACCACTTCCTCTGCGGCGCGTTTGCCGGTAAGGGTGAGAAGGGCCTCCACGGCGCAGTCGATATCCACGTTCACCGCATCCACCGTTACGCCGGAGGTGAGGGCGGCAAGAGCGTCCCGCAGGCTTTCCAGCGCGGTTTCGCAGCAGCGGCGCTGGCGCTCGTTGGCCAGGATCTCCTGCGTAAAATCAAGCCCGGCCGTGCCCAGCAGCTGTTCCAGCGCGGGGCGCAGCGCAGAGATCACGTCGTCCGTTTTGGCGCTGAGCTCCACCGTGCAGGCAAAGGCCGCCTTCACGGGGGAGAGATCCTCCGCCCGGGGCAGATCGCACTTGTTGATCACGGCCACGGCGCGTTTGCCGGCGCACAGCCCGATCAGCGCATGATCCTCTTCGGTCAGGGGGCGGCTGCCGTCGAACACGGCGATCACAAGCCCGGCGGCGGCAAGCTTTTCTTTGGCGATGCGCACGCCGATGCGCTCCACCTCGTCGCCCGCCTCCCGCAGCCCGGCGGTATCCGCCAGCCGCAGCACGATATCGCCCACCCGCACGGTCTCCTCCACCACGTCACGGGTGGTGCCCGGGATGGCGGTCACAATGGATTTTTCATAGCCCGAAAGGGCGTTCATCAACGTGGATTTGCCCACGTTGGGCTTGCCGCACAGGGCGGTGGGCACGCCCTCGGTAACGCATTTGCCGGCGTCGTAGTTCTTTATCAGGGTTTCAAGGGCGGCGATATTCTGCCGCAGCGTTTCTTCCAGCGCGCCGCTCTCCACGGCGGGGACGTCCTCGTCCGGGTAATCCGCCCAGGCTGCCAGCCCGGCGGCGGCGCCGATCAGCGCGTCGCACACCTGACCGATCTTTTTGCTCACGCTGCCCGCAAGGGTGTTTTCGGCGGCCTGCAGGGCGGCCTCCCCCTGGGCTGAGATCACCTTCATTACGCCCTCTGCCTGCGAGAGATCCATTTTGCCGTTCAGAAAGGCGCGGCGGGTGAATTCGCCCGGTTCGGCGGGCACGGCCCCCAGCGCCAGCACGCGGCGCAGCAGCTTCTGCGTTACAAACAGGCCGCCGTGGCAGCACAGCTCCGCCACGTTTTCGCCGGTATAGCTCTTCGGGGCGCGGTAAATGATGGCGACGCCGTCGTCGATCACGCCGGAATCGTCCGTATAGCTGCCGTAGGCGGCGGTGTAGCCCGGCTGCGAGGCCAGCTTTCTGCCGGAAACGCCCTGAAAACACAGGTCGGCGATCTCAATGGCCTGCTCGCCGGAAAGGCGTATCATGCCGATGCCGCCGGCGGCGTTCGGCGTGGATATGGCCGCAATGGTGCTCAATGCAGGTGCCTCCCTTCCGCATGGTTCCGCAATCAGTTGTACGCTTCAATTACCTTCAGTTTCGCGCTCTTTACGGCTTCTTCAATCAGCCTGTCCTTATCGTGAATCATGTTTTCCACCTCCGCGGCGTATTCCGGCGTGGGGCGGGTGCGGGGATGCCGCGGCGTGAACACGGTGCAGCAATCTTCGTAGGGTTCGATGCTGATATCGAAGGCGTCGATTTTGCGGGATATGATCACGATCTCGTTTTTATCCATGCCGATGCAGGGGCGGAACACGGGCAGCGTGGCGCAGACGTCCGTGCATTTCAGGGCGTGGATGGTCTGGCTGGCCACCTGCCCCAGGCTTTCGCCGGTGATCAGCGCGTCGCAGCCCTGCCATTCGGCAATGCGGGAGGCCACCTGCATCATCAGCCGCCGCATGGTAACGGTAAACATCTCTTCGGGGCAATCATCCCGTATGGCCTCCTGCAGCTCGGTAAAATGCACGGTGAACAGGTTCACCCGGCCCGCGTAGGCGGCCACCTTTTCCAGCAGGCGGTGTACCTTCTGCTCCGCCTGCTCTGAGGTATAAGGGGGAGAAGCAAAGTGCACGGCGGTGAGCTTCACGCCGCGTTTTGCCATCATATACGCCGCCACCGGGGAATCGATGCCGCCGGAGATCAGGATGCAGGCGCGCCCGCCGGTGCCGGTGGGCATACCGCAGGCGCCTTTCAGCTGGGCGCCGTGCACGTAAGCGAAGCGGTCCCGCACTTCCACGTTCACGGTGACCTCGGGGTTATGTACGTCCACTTTGATACCGCGGAATTTCGACAGGATCGCGCCGCCCACCTCGTCGCAGATGGCGGGGGAATTATAGGGGAAGCTTTTATCGGAACGCTTCGCCTTCACCTTAAAGGTTTTGGCGAACATCAATTCGTCTTTCAGGTATTCGCAGGCGCAGGCGGTGATGGCGCCGATCTCTTTCTCGCACACCCCGGCGCGGGAGATGCCCACCACGCCGAAAACCTTTTCAATTCGGCTTACGGCCTCATCCAGATCGATATCCTCCGAGGCGGGTTCCACCGTAACGGTGGATTGGGATTTCACATAGTTGAATTCCCCCAGCCCCCGCAGCTTTTCGCGGATGTTCTTGATCAGGATATCCTCAAACGTAGAGCGGTTCAGCCCCTTCAGCGCCAGCTCGCCGTCCTTCAGCAGTATGATTTCTTTCATATTTTAAGTCCTTTCAAAATAAAGTTAGGAGTTCAGAGCTTTGTTCGTATTCCCCTTACCGCGTCGCCGATTGCGTCGGCGAAGGCGGAGAGTTCTTCGGACGTGGTAAAGCGGCTCATGCTCACGCGGATGGCGGAATCGATGCGCTCCGGCGGCAGGCCCATGGCGGTAAGCACCTCGCTGCGGTGGCCCTTTTTACAGGCGGACCCGGCGGAAACGTAAATGCCCCGGGCGGAGAGGAAATTGATGAGCACCTGCGACGGGATGCCCGTTACGGAGAAATTCAGAATGTAGGGCAGGCCGTTTGAGGGGGAATTGACGGCGATCTGCGGATAAGCGGAAAGCCGCTCCAGCAAGAAGTTCTTTTTCTGCTGCATTACGGCCAGCTGGGCTTTGGGGTCCGGCAGCGCCTTCACCGCCGCGCCGAAGCCCGCAATGCCGGGCACGTTTTCGGTGCCGGAAAACAGGCCGTTTTCCTGCCCGCCGCCGTAAACGTAATTGTTCAGGTGTACGCCGCGCCGCACATACAGCGCGCCGACGCCCTTCGGCCCGTGCAGCTTGTGGCCGCTCACCGTTACCAGATCCGCGCCGATGCGGGCGGGGCGGAAGGGCAGCTTGCCGAAGCCCTGAATGGCGTCGATATGGATCAGCGCCGGGGCGTTTGCCCGCCGCACCGCGGGGGCGATGTATTCCACCGGGTTTACGGCGCCGGTCTCGTTGTTCACCAGCATGGCGCTTACCAGCACGGTACGGTCGTTTACCGCGGCCATCAGCGCCTCCGGCGAAAAGCTGCCCTCCGCCGTGGGGGCAAGGCGGATCACCTCAAACCCCTGCGCTTCCAGCGCATCCATACAGCGGCCTACGCTGGGGTGTTCCGCCGCGGTGGTCACAATGCGCCCGCCCCGTTTTTTGCGGGAAGAGGCCGCCCCGAATATGGCGGTGTTGTTGGCCAGCGTGCCGGAATGGGAAAAATAAATTTCGGCAGGGGTAACGCCCATTGCGGCGGCCACCGCCTTGCGGGCTTCGGTTACCGTATCCCTTGCCGCGCCGCCCTTGGCGTGCAGCGCGCTGGGGTTGCCGTAGTTTTCATGCAAAACGCCCTCCATCGCCTGCAGCGCTTCACTGCACAGCGGCGTGGTGGCGGAATGATCCAAATAGATCTCCATAATTAAGATCAGACCTTTCAATGTGTAACTAATATATTATACTATGAAAACGCAAAAGTGTAAACTGTTTTTTTCAGTGCGTGAATACGCCGGACGGGAAATGCTGCGGCGCACAGCGGGCAAAGCGCCGTGCGGCGCTTTTTTGACCCATGCGGACGCGGGGCTTGTCTTTTTTTGTATGGCAGGATATAATTAACGGCGAAAAACAAAAAAAGGAGGCCGGCTTCATGAAGAAGAATCGGATCACAGCGCTGATGAGCGCACTGCTGCTGGTCACAGCGCTCGGCTGCAGTAAAAAACAGCCCACGACGCCGGAAACCGAAACCCTTGCCCCGACAACAACCGAAGTCACAACGGAGGCGGTACCGCAGACGTTGAACCCTTTTACCGGCGCAGCAGGGTATGACGAGCGTTACCTGAAAGAGAGGGCAGTGGGCATTGTGGTGGAAAATTCCCCTGCGGCCCGTCCGCAATGGGGGATGAGCACTCCGGATATGGTGCTGGAATATGAAGTGGAGGGCGGCATCTCGCGGATGCTGTGGATCTACGCCAACGCGGACGAGGTTCCCGCGGCCGTAGGCCCGGTGCGCAGCGCGCGGCACGATATCGTTGAACTGGCGTTGGGCTGGGATCTGATCTTTATCCACTGCGGCGGCAGCCCCACGGCGCTGAATATGATCCGGGATTACGCCGGTACGCTGCCGGAGGTGGAGGGCCTCAGATATGACGATCTCTGTTTTTACCGTGACGGCAGCCGTGACGTTTCTGCGGAGCATACGCTGGTGCTGCAGGGCGAGAAACTGCGTTACGCTTTTTCCGCCCTTGATATTGATACCGCTGTGCCGCGGTCTTATCCGCTCTTCTTTGAAAATTCGCCGCACGCGCTTCCCAACGGCGGCAGCGGTGTACACATTGAATATTCCGGTTATTATACCTATGATTTTAAGTATAACGTTTCCACAGGCAAATATGACCGCAGCCTGAACGGTAACCCGGTTACGGATGCTGAAGGGATCGGCTGCGATTATACCAACGTGCTGGTGCTGTATGTGGATACGGTGGATCTGGGCGACAGCGACGGGCACATCGATCTGTTGCTGGAAAACGGCGGCAGCGGCCTTTACTTTTCCGGCGGCCGAATGGAGACCGTCCACTGGGAGAAAAACGGCGAAACGGCTCCGCTGCGGCTGTTGAACGCCGAAGACGCGCCTCTTGCCCTGAACCCGGGAAACAGCTACGTCGGCCTTGTGCGCAGCGCCCGGGCGGAAAAGACCGTGATTGCGGAATAGCGTATGGATAAGGGATGTTAATACAATTATTGTGTCTGATAAAGCGGATCACATTCACATAACTGACCCCGCAGATACAATAATTTCAAAAAACACCGGCGCGACAGGTTTGCCGCGCCGGTGTTATACACATCGTCAGCTTTGGTGGATCTGCTCTTCCGCAAATTTTGCAAGGGCGTCGGTGTCGCCTTCCGAAGCAACCTGCGAGGCCTTCTTGCGGCGTTCCAGAAGCTCGGCGTACATGGTCTCTTTCTTCTTGCCGTTCAGGTCGTAGAACAGCATCGGTATCACACCGAAGGCGCCGGTAACGCTGGGCACAATGGTGAACATGGCGAAAAGATAAAACTTTACGTAATCCGGCTGCTCCACGTTGGAGGTGTAGGCGTTCTGATCGTAGCCGATCATCTTTTTCAGGGCGGTGGAAACCACGCCGGAAACGCTGCTTGCCACCTTTGAGGCCATCCCCTTGGCAACGCTGGTCATGGCTTCGGTACGGTAGCCGTTTTTCCATTCGCAGTAATCCATGGCTTCGTTGTAAAGCTCGGTGCCGATCACGCTGCGAAGGCCGTAGAACAACGTCCAGATCACTTCCCACGTCGCCATAGCGAAGAACATGGGCCATACCTTCAGATACAGGCCGCCCTTGAAGGTTTTGGGGTTGAAGCCGATGCAGCCGAACAGGAATACGAACACCAGAAGGAAATTGTTGATATAATGGCTCACGATGTACAGCAGCCGGCTTGAGAAATGCCTGCGCAGCCACGGTACGTAAGAGAAAGAGATGGGCGAAAGGGGCGCCGCAGGGATACCTGCCAGCATGGTCATGGAACCGAAGTGGAGCACGTCGATATAATAATCCTGCTTGCTGCCGCCGATGCCGAAGGCGGAAAGGAAATCCGAAAGGGTGAGCAGCAGCATGGGCTTGTTGTTTACAATGGATTTTACCGAGGCCATAACGCTGGGCGTTTTAATGGACTGCATGATGCGCTCTTTGGAGTTCATAAAGAACCAGAAGCTCATGCCGCTGGATACAATGGTACAGAAGGAACCCATGCCCACAAAGGCCATCAGCATCAGCTGTTCGGTAGATTTGGAGCTGCTCTTCACTACACGGTTGTCGATCAGGTCCAGTATCACCGTCATGATCTGCTCCGGCAGTTTTTCGCCGAAGGTGCCTGAGGCGAAGTTGGCGATGGTGATCAGGCGCGTTCGGTCTACCGGGTGCGGCGTGATGGTGGCAAGCAGACCGGTGCGGGCGATCCCCTGGAAGGTGCCCACGCCCTCGCGGATGATCTCGCCCACCAGATAGAATATGAACTTGCCCACGTTCAT
The DNA here is from genome assembly GCA_946627725.1 of uncultured Clostridia bacterium. Lineage (GTDB taxonomy): Bacteria > Bacillota > Clostridia > Oscillospirales > Acutalibacteraceae > RUG806. The sequence goes on along the minus strand of CAMOVW010000037.1, from coordinate 7,900 downwards.
GGCGGATTTGCCGCCGAAAAACAGCGGCATAAACCAGTACAGCAGCGTAAGGATCATGCCGGGGCCCGCAAGGCCCATCAGGTAGGGGCGGAATTTGCCCCAGCGGGTACGGGTTTTTTCCACAATGGCGGCCGTAAACACGTCGTTTACGATATCCCAGATGCTGTTGATGGTTTTTGCAATGGTTTGATAGCCAAGGTCGATCTTTACGATGTTTGTGATAAACCGGGTAGAAAAGGTATTGATGTTAAAGCTCTGCGCCGCGTCCCACAGCACGAAGCCTACCGTCTCTTTGGTGCCGACGTAACGCCGGTTTTCATACACATATTGCAGTTCTTCATCGGAATATGCGTGTTCCTGCTCCAGATTCTCGTCTGCCACCGGTATGCCCCCTTATACTCATATATATAAATTATTCTAACATACGAACGCGGTGATTGCAAGATGTTTTTTAACGCCCAACCATATGAAAGAAAGCGGCACGGAATGACCGCCCTCCCCCCTTCTTTTGTTCTTCACAGATTTTCGTGAAGAACCATTTTTTTCTGTTATTCGTTTCCGCCGTGCAGGAATCCGTCGAAGGCGGCTTTCACTGCGGCGGGGTCGCCGCACACGATCAGCACGGCATAGCGCCCTTGGGTAACTATAAGCGCGTTGTTCAGCTTCGGCACCTGGGTGGGATCGTAGGTTTCGTAAAGAGATATGCGGTGTTTTATGTGTTCCTGCAGCGATGTTTCCGCCGCCGCGGCGTCGTTTTTGTTCTTTACGGAGATCACGGCGATCTCATCCGCGTTGCCCGCGCCGTTTTCGGCGTACAGCAGAAAGAAATCGTCGGTCTTGCCGTAATCCAGATCGGATACCCGGGCAAATTTTTCTTCCGCGCCGCTGTCGGAGGCGCTTACGTAGCGCATGTTCTCTTCGGTGTGCATCGCTTCCAGCATGGCGCGGCTCAGGTCATACATGCTCACGGTATTCTCCGGCGCGCGGGCGCAGCCCGAAAACAGAAGCAGCAGCCCCAGAAGGGCGCAGATCGCGTTTTTACGTTTCATGAATGCGGCCTCCCCGGTTTAATCACTTACTTCTGTCGCGTCTTCAAAGAAGGCGCCGTCTTCATCCCATCCGGATCCGTCGTCCTCGTCAAAACCGTCCCAATCCATAAAGACCTCCGCCACTGCTTTGTCGATCTTTTCCATCGTCTGATCGGGCAGATCAACAGGCGCGTCCTCACCGTAGTTTTCAATATAGATGCACAGGATCAGTTCGCCGTCGTCGTTTTCGGTCCAGCTGTTTTCAAGATACAGCTCCTCGTTGCCGTCGGCGTAAGACGCGGCGTCGCACACGCAGTTGGCCATATACATTGCAGCCTGTTCGTCCTCCACGCCGTTTTCAAATCTGCATGAAAGCATCGTTTTGCCCGCTTCGATTCCCTTTTTCACCCACTGCGGCACGGCGTAAATATCCTGAACGGTTTCGCAGAAATACACGGCGTAGTTGTATTTTGTACCCGTCGCCTCCGGGAAGAAGTCTCTGTTCCACTCTTCGTCCTCGGCGCGGGCGGCGTCCGTCATATTGAAATGATGGAAATTCCCGGACGGAGAATCATAATAGCAATCCGTATGGTACCATTCGCCGTCCAGCTGCACCAGATCCCATGTATGGTTCAGGTAACTGTCGTGCACCACCATACAGTTGATGCCCAGCATGTTCATAAACAAACGGAAGGTGGTTGCATAGCCCACGCACACCGCGTCGCCGTATTTCAGCACGCCGTAGGGGTTATCGGTGTTTTCATCCGTTTCGGGGATCACGGTAAGTATACTGCGATCGGAGCGCAGCTTTGTTGTAAGCCAGGTGTATACGGCGATCTCTTTTTCAAAATCCGTCATATCTTCGGTAACGATTTGGTCAAGGATCTTTTTCGCCATGTCCAGCGTTTCTTTTTCACGGTCGGTAAGTCCGTCCGTATTTCCCGAAAGATATGCGTCTGAAATGTTTTCCGTAGAGCGGATCGTATATTCCTCCGCGATCTTCACGTCGTTTTCCCTTGAAACGTCTATCATCCCGAGAATGCCTTCCGGGTCGATGCCGCCGCCGATGAACAGGTTCGCCGCCTGCAGGGCAAGGCTCAGCAGGGAAAGCGTTGTGCTGAACAGGATCATCACGCACATGATCACGGCAAGCGCCTTCCACCCCGTGTTCTTTGATTTTACCGGCGCCGGGGCGCTCGGCGGCAGAACGCCGCCCCCGGCGGCATAGGGGTTTTTCAAAACGGGTTCTTCTTTCACAGCGGCGGCTTCTTTTTCTGCCGCGGCGGTTTCGGTTTGCATTTTGGGTTCCATAGTACTCACTCTTTCTTTAATAGTACAGGTAAAATAGCACATCTCTTTGGCTGTGTCAAGCGGATAATCATGTTTTTCACACGGCTGCATGCAGAAAAAAACAGATTCCCGCTTGACGAACGGCGGGTTTTGTGTTTATAATATCTTTTAGCATAAAAAATGATAATAAATGAGGCATACAAAATGAAAAAACGCGCGATTGCCGTATTATGTACCGGCATAGTTCTGCTGCAGCTGACCGGCTGCAGCGGGTTCAAATCTTTCTTCATGCTGAACGCGGATACAACGCTGGAGGTTTCCACCTCCGAAACCGAAAAAACGCCCGTCGGCGCGCCGGATCTTTCCCCGAAGGAGAACGATTCCCAAACGACCTCCTCCGGCGAGAGCAGCAGCGCCGCAACCACGCGGGAGAGCGCCTCCGCGCCCACCACCGAAAGCGAAACGACCTCTGTTGTGCGTCCGGAAACAACCACGGCTCAAACCGCGACAACCGCCGCCGATCCTTCCGTTCCCCAGCCCTCCACCGCCGGCAACGCAACGGGGCTTACCAGCAGAGGATATACGATCCGTGAGGTAGACGGCATTACTTATGTGGACGGCGTTATGATCGTAAACAAAACCTATTCCATTCCTTCGTCTTACAGCCCCGGTGATCTGACCGACGAATGCCGCGCCGCTTTCCGTGAGCTGCAGGACGCGGCCGCAAGCGAGGCGGGCCTGAGTATGTACGTGGTATCCGGATACCGCTCTTACAGCACGCAGGACGGCTTATATAACCGTTACGTTGCCCGCGACGGCCAGGCGGAAGCGGATACCTATTCCGCACGTCCAGGCCATTCCGAACACCAGACCGGCCTTGCCATCGACGTAAACTCCGTTACCTACGCTTTTGCGGATACGGCCGAGGGCCAGTGGCTGGCGGCAAACGCGCACCGCTTCGGCTTCATCATCCGCTATCCGAAGGGCAAGCAGGAAATTACCGGTTACGCCTACGAGCCCTGGCACATCCGCTTTGTGGGTAAAGCGCTGGCGCCGCTGGTGTATGACTCCGGCTTGTGCCTTGAGGAATACTTCGGCATTACCTCCGTTTATGCCTGATTGGGCCGTTACAGTACCCTGTACGTTGCCGTGCCGCCCAGCCTTGCGTAGATAACGCCGAACAGCTCCCTTACAAAATAGGTGGGCAGCAGCAGCTTCTGCGAGGGCGCGCTGAGCGCAAAGCAGGTTTCGCACCCGGCGTTCGCCGCCAACAGGCCGGCGCGGTACTGATGATATTCGCTTGTAACAAGGGCGATCCCTTCGGGGAGGCCCTTTTCTTTTATGATCCGCATCGAAAAGGCGATATTTTCAAGGGTGGAGCGGCTCTCATCCTCAAGAAGCAGCCGTTTTGGGTCGATCCCTTCTTCGGTGAGCGCGTCGAACATGGCCTGCGCTTCGCTTTCAGGTTCGTCCTCCCCCTGTGCGCCGGAGAGGATGCATACGGCGTCGGGATGGGCGATCAGATAATCGTAGGCGGTATTGATGCGGGACCGGAGCATCCGGCTGGGGCCGGAGGGGTATACGCGGCACCCAAGCACAACCACGGTGAGCTCCGTATCCTGCGGCGGGGCGTTGCCTATGGCATGAATAATGCGCGCGCCCGTTACGGTGAACAGTACGGCGGCGGCAAGGATCCCGGCCGTCGCGGCGCAAAGGATCGCCTTTCCGAACGCGGGCCGCCACGCCGCCTGCAGGCACAGCCAAAGCTTTGCACGGAACAATACGCCGAAGAACAGCGCCGCAAAAACAAGCATGCCGGTGATATTGCCGATATTGAACACGCCGTACACCGGCACGGGCAGAAAGAACAGCAAAAAGCCCGCGCCCGCAAGACACAATAATATATATATAATCAGATGTTTCATATGATTCCTCCGCAGATCTGTCAGTTTCCGAATCATATTGTATCAGCAATAAAAACAAAAAACAAGGGAAACAGACTTAAGAATCCTTTAAGATATTTTTAATTTGATATAGACAAAAGCAGAAAAAAATATTATAATGATTTTTTGAAAAGAATTTTAGAAACGGACGGTAAAAATCATGGGAAGGCCGGGATTTGACAACGATAAATATCTGGAACTGCAATCAAAAAACATAAAGGACCGCATCGCGAAGTTCGGCGGCAAGCTGTATCTGGAATTCGGCGGCAAGCTGTTCGACGATTATCACGCCTCGCGCGTATTGCCCGGTTTTCACCCCGACAGCAAGATCCGCATGCTGCACGAGCTGCGAAACGACGCCGAGATCGTGATCGTGATTTCCGCAAACGATATCGAAAAGAACAAGCGCCGCGGAGATCTTGGCATCACCTACGACGTGGATTGCCTTCGCCTGATCGATGCGTTCCGTGATTTCGGCCTGTACGTGGGCAGCGTGTGCATTACCCATTTTGCGGAGCAGCACGCGGCGGTGCAGTTCCAGAAACGGCTCGAAAGCCTTGGCATGAAGGTTTACCGCCACTATATCATTCCCGAGTACCCCACAAACCTGTCGCTGATCGTATCGGACGACGGCTACGGCAAAAACGATTTCATCGAAACCGAGCGCAGCCTTGTAGTGGTCACCGCGCCGGGCCCCGGCAGCGGCAAAATGGCCACCTGCCTGTCGCAGCTCTATCACGAATATAAGCGGGGCAACCGCGCCGGTTACGCAAAGTTTGAAACCTTCCCGATCTGGAACCTGCCTTTGAAGCACCCTGTGAACGTGGCCTACGAAGCCGCCACGGCGGATCTGAACGACGTAAACATGATCGATCCCTTCCATCTGGAGGCCTACGGCGAAACCACGGTGAATTATAACCGCGACGTGGAGATCTTCCCGGTGCTGAACGCCATGCTCACCGAGATCGCGGGCAAACCCGTGTACCGTTCCCCCACCGATATGGGCGTAAATATGGCGGGCTTCTGCATTGTGGACGACGCCGTCGTGCGCGCCGCCGCAAACGAAGAGATCATCCGCCGCTATTACGAGGCCGCCTGCGCCGTAAAGCTGGGCCTGGGCGAACAGGCGGTGGTGAACCGCATCGAGCTGCTGATGAACCAGCTGGGCCTTTCCGTAAACGACCGCAGGGTGGTGCAGGCCGCCCTTGCAAAGGCGGAAGCAACCGGCGACCCCGCCTGCGCCATGGAGCTGGCGGACGGCTCCATCATCACCGGCAAAACCAGCGCGCTGCTGGGCGCCTCCAGCGCGTTGCTTATAAACGTGCTCAAGCGTCTTGCCGGCCTGCCGGATGAGATGTATCTGCTTTCCCCCGCCGTGATCGAACCGATTCAGGAATTAAAGGTGAACCACATGGGCAACCGCAATCCCCGCCTGCACACGGACGAGGTGCTGATCGCCCTCTCCATCAGCGGCGCCACCAACCCCATGGCAAAGCTGGCGCTGGAGCAGCTGCCCAAGCTCAAAGATCTGGAGGCCCACTCCAGCGTGATCCTGAGCAGCGTGGATTCCCAAACCTTCAAAAAGCTGGGCGTGCACATGACCAACGAGCCCCGCACCGAAACAAAAAAACTTTACGTAAGATAACCATACTGCAAATATGTTTATCGGCAGCAGTGCCGGTTTCTACCCCCGCGCGGAACCCTCAGCATCTGTTGCCGATCCCGACGCAAGAACAGCAAAGGACGGTTTATACAGAACCGTTCTTTTTTCATTCCGTTAGAGAAAAGGAGAAGTGAACATGAACCGAAAACTGCGTTGTATTCTCTGTGTGATCCTTGCGCTTGCCATGCTGCTGACCGCAGCGCCCGTTGTTTCGTTTGCGGCGGAAACCGTAAGCTCCGGTACCTGCGGCGAGAACGTGAGCTGGACGCTGGATTCAGACGGGCTGCTGACGATCAGCGGCTCCGGTAATATGTACCGGTACTATTTTACAACGATCTACCCCGATAATGCGTCCCCTTTCAAAGGCAACCAAAACATAAGGTCGGTCGTGATTGAACCGGGCGTTACGGATATCGGTAGATATCTGTTTTACGATTGCCGCAGCATTTCCTCAGTCTCCATACCCGGCACCGTTACAATGATCGGAGGATGCGCTTTCGAGCGCTGCACAGGCCTTTCTTCAATCACCGTACCGGAAGGCGTCGTCACCATCGGGGAAGGAGCATTTTCGGTTTGCAACGCCCTTTACGACGTCAATCTTCCCGAATCGCTCACAACGATCGAAGGCGGCGCGTTTAATCACTGCGTCAATCTGGCAAGCATAAGGATCCCCGAAGGTGTGACGTCCATAGGTCCGAGCGCGTTCAAAGACTGCAGTATATTGACCGATGTCAACATCCCTGCAGGTATAACGGCGATCGAAAGCATTGCTTTTTCCGGGTGCGTCTCTCTTTCGGAGATCGCGCTGCCGCAAAACCTTACGTCCATCGGCGACTTCGCGTTTTCCGACTGCACCGGCTTTACCTCGTTCACGATCCCCGAAAACGTTTCTTATATAGGCAAATCGGCTTTTTCCGGATGTTCGGCACTAACGGAAATCACGATCCCCGAAAGTGTTACCTGTATCGACGACTCCGCGTTTTACCTCTGTTCCGGCCTAACGGAGATCACGATTCCAAAAAACGTTGCAACCGTCGGCGAAAATGCTTTCAGTAATTGCAGGCAACTCTCAAAGGTTACGATAGAGGAAGGCGTTCGGTCTTTGGGCAGCCACGCATTTTCCGGTGACAAGGCGCTGGGCGAGATCGAGATCCCCGGCAGCGTAACGTCGATCGGCTGGTACGCGTTTTCTGCCTGCACGGCGCTGACGTCGGTCTCTTTCGGCATGGGCGAGGACGATGCGGTTATCGGCAGCTACGCTTTTTCAAACTGCACCTCTCTTTCTTCCATCGCTATACCGGACAGGTTCAATGATATAGGGGGTTCAACGTTCTCGGACTGCACGGCGCTTTGCGAGGTCACGCTGCCGCAAAACCTGAACGCCGTAGGGGCCAACTTGTTCAACAGATGTTCCGCACTTACAGCGATCACAGTTCCGGACAACACTGTTTCGATCGGCGACAGCGCGTTTTACGGCTGTACGAACCTGCGGGATGTCGATTTGGGCAACGGCATTGAATCGATCGGTAAATACGCGTTCCAGTATTGCGCGAACCTGACGGAGATCACGCTCCCCGACAGCATGGCTGCCATAGGGGACTATGCTTTCTACAGATGCACAGGCCTCAGAAAGATCGTTATTTCCGACAGCGTTGAACAGATCGGCGAATACGCATTTCGCGAATGCAGGAACCTTACGGATATTACCCTGTCCAAACGCCTGAGAAGCATAGGCAATGACGCTTTTGAAGCCTGCACAGGCATTACGAAGATCACACTGCCCGACAGCCTGACCGTCATCGGGAACAATGTGTTTACGGGCTGCACTGCCCTTACCGAGATTACGATCCCCGATTCCGTAACCGGGATCGGGAACGCCGCGTTTTCCGGCTGCGCAAGCCTTGCCGGGATCACGATCCCGAACAGCGTTGAACAGATCGGCGATTACGCTTTTCAAAATTGCACGGGGCTTGCCG
>CAMOVW010000036.1 GCA_946627725.1 uncultured Clostridia bacterium | reverse complement strand
CAGAAGCTGCGAAGCCTGCTGCCGCGCGGAAAGATAGGTGCGCTCCGTATCCACAAAGCCGATCACCGTATCGCCGGAAGTGAGCTTATAGGCGGGGGGAAGGCCGGAAAAATGCGCCAGCGTAATACTGAAGGCCGCCGCTGCAGCGGCAGGTACGGCCAGAAGCAGCAGGTACCGGGCGATACCGCCGTAGCGGGCGGCGGACCTGCGGGCGTAGTAACGGATCACGCTCGGCACCGAGCGGGGCTCTTTGCCCATGGCGTAAAAAATACCCTTCAGCGCGTGAACGAATCTGCCGGTAAAGAACTTTTCATCTCCGGCAACCCTTCGGAAGCTGGAAACGGCGAAGTTTTTTACGGCGACCAAGGCCCGGAACAGCAGCACAAAAGGAAACCGGATCCCCCTGAACAGAAGGGATACGATTTTGACCGCGGCGAAACGGATCGACCCGCCGAGAGCCTCTATACCGCCGAGAAGGGCACGCATAACGTCACCGCCTTTTAACAGGATACGGAAAGATCTTTAACGATCATACCGCATCCGATTGAAATCAACTTTAACGTTGTTTTTATATTATATATTTTTGCGCGGGCTTTGTCAATCGTTTTCGGCGGAAGATCCGCCGGACCGGAACGGTCTTGACAATTGCGCAAAAAAAGTTTATTATAGGAAAGAATAAACCCGGAAGGACGTATTCACTGATATGAAAGAACTGAAAAGATATTTGCCTTTGCTGATCGCGGGGCTTACCTTGGTACTGGCGTTTGTGCTGTCCTTTACCATTACAAAGGGGGTACGGCTGAAAAAGCTGCGCGCCGCCTATCAGCCGGCGGATTCCGCAAAAACAACGGAAGCTGCCGACAGCGCCGAAACAAAAAAGACCGATAACGGCAAAAAAGACAGTAAAGATAATAAAACAAACGATGCCGAAAGCGAATCCCAAAGCGAAGAAAACGCCGAAGACGTGCCTCTCGCCCTTACAAGCCTGCCGGATGCGGAAATCGAAACGATGCCCGAATCCGAAAGAAAATACCTTGTTGTACTCAACATCTATCACAAAATGAGCGAGTCTTACGAACCTGCGGTGGTGAAAATCTCTGAGGATTCGGAAATTTATCTGGAGAAGCAGGTGGCCGAAGCGTACCGCGAGATGGCGCAGGCCGCCTCGCAAGACGGCATCAGCCTGACGGTGGACGCCGGCTACATTTCGATAGAGAAGCAGGAGCGTATGTTCCAAAAAGAGATAGAAACCTATACCGCGCAGGGGATCGGCGAGGCCGAAGCCAGAGTAAAAGCGGCTTATACGGTGTTGCCCCCCAGATGCAGCGAGGCAAACTACGGCCTTTCGGTGGATTTCAGCTGGACGGGCGACGATTTCACCGCCACCGACGCCTACGTATGGCTGCGGGCGCACGCCGCGGAGTACGGCTTTGTGGAGCGCTATACCGCCGATAAAGAGAATATCACCCGCGTTAAAGCGAACCCGGCGCACTGGAGATACGTAGGCCCCGACGCCTCCGTTTACCTGCGCGACTATAATGTGTCTCTGGAAGAGTATACAGACAATGTGAACTGATTTTCCCCGGCGAACAGGCCGCTAATACCGTAAACGAAAGCTTATTGCGAAATTGAATATACGATCGCGATAAGCTTTTTTTGTTTGATAAACAAAGGAGGAATGACCATGTCGGAAACCGCGGAAAAACAATCTTTCGGCGATAAACTGACAGACCTGATCGCAGGGCTGAAGCAAAACTGGAACGTACCGAAACCCGGCGAATACACCAGCATACGGGAGTTTCTGTTTTACTGTCTCGGCGTAATGGGCGTATGCGGATTTACGTTCATCTGCAACGATACCGTAGCCTTTACCGCCACCTATCTGTGCGGCTCCATTTTCGAGATCAAGATGATGGATTTTACCATTATCACGTTCATTTCGCTGGCCGTGAAATACGCAACGCTGTATGTGGAATCCATTTCGATGACCATCTTTGAAAATCTGGGCCATCTCTCAAAGGAAAAGAAAAAGAACGCGATCGTCGCTTACGCCGTATGTCTGGTTGCCGGAATCGCGTGCTACTTTATCCCCTCCGCTCCCTTTGAAGTTATCATCAAGGGGCTGCCGCAGCTTGTGGGCAACATTCTTGTGGTAACGGGCGTCGGCGGGCCGGTGAACTGGTTCCTCCGTTACAAATTCTGCACAAAATACGGCCGGTACAAGCCTTTTCTGGTAACCTACGGCATCCCCATTGCAATTATCACCTGCGCCATTCCCTTTGTGCCCACTACCCTGCCCTATACCACAAGGCTGGTGGTGCTGCACCTGCTGTTCACCATCCGTTCGCGCTTTTCCGCCATTTATTACGATAACCCCAAGGCGATCGTTGCCCTGCTGACGCCCAACAGCGCGGAGCGGCAGAAATACTATTCCTTCGGCGCCATTTTTCTGGGCGGACTGCGCTCCATCTTCCGTATCATATTCCCGATTATGATCGCGGGCACGGGCGGTTATCTGAATATCAGATCTTACCAGCTCTTTATCCCCATCCTCTCCGTGTTCAGCTTCGGCCTGGCATTCTTCATGATCGGCGTAAAGGAGCGCGTGGGTTCCAACCACACCGCCGCCGCGCCAAAGGTGGAATTCGGCAAAAGCGCGAAAAGCCTGCTGAAGAACAAGTATTTCTGGATCGTGAACATTGCGGCCGTATTGGGCCTGTGGAACGCCATTGCGGACGGCGTGATCAACTACACGCTGGTGTATTCTCTGCGCATCGAGTGGATCGTGGGCATCGCCAGCATTGCGGGCATCACCTCGTCCCTTGGCAATATCGCGATCCCCTTCCTGATCAAGCGGTTTGAGAAACGCACCGTTATCATATGGATGCGGGCCATCTGGGCTGCGGTGACCGCGGGCTACCTGCTGGGCCTGCACTTTGATAACTCCGTGTGGCTATTGCTGTTTTTCATTTTCCTGCGCTCCGGTATCTCTGCCGGGTGCGGCAGCCTTACGGACGGCCTGAACGCCGATATTCTGGATTATCACCAGTGGAAGACCGGCGAACGCGCCGACAACATGATGAACATATTCACCTGGTTCACCACCCCGGTAAGCACGGCGCTGGGCTTTGTGGCGCCCGCGCTGCTCAAGATGGTTGGCTTTACTTCCGACTGGGACGTGCTGTTCGATTCCGTGATCTTCGGCAAGGCGATGCGTATTTACGTATACCTCGGCGTAGTGGGGCTGATCCTTTGCACGATCCCCTTCTTCTGGTATGATCTTACCCGCGAGAAACACGACCGCTGTGTGGCGGAGATCGCCGCACGGGAAGCCGCAGCAGCAAAGGAGGTGACCGCGGAATGAAAAAGATCACAGCCGCAGCGCTGATACTGCTTATTCTTGCGGCCGCGCTTTCGGGGTGCGCCCTGTTCGATACGAACCCGGACGTGACGTACAAAGAGGTGGACGGCGAGATCCATATCACCGGTTATACCGACAAAACCACGATCACCGAATACCTGATCCCCGATACGGTGGACGGCAAGCCCGTGACCGTGATCGAAGATTTCGGCGTGTGCAACGCCGAGAGCCTTACAAAGATCCGCATCGGCAAAAACGTGCGCGAGATCGGCACATGGGCGCTTACCAACAACCAGCACCTTGCCGCATTTGAAGTGGACCCCGCCAACGAGTACTTTACCGCGGCAGACGGCGTTCTGTTTTCAAAGGACATGAAAACGCTGTATTATTACCCCTGCGGCAGAGGTGTGGAATTCGACCACCTGGGCATGGCGAAAACCGATGAAAACGGCAACCCGATCGTAATGGAATACGCCATACCGGACGGCGTTGAGACCATCCGGGAAAAAGCGTTTTACAAATGCAGCTATGTGGATATCACAAAGATCCCGGATACGGTGACCCGCATTGAGGAGAAGGCCTTCCACCGCACCGCAGCTTTAACGGACGTGGACCTGCCCGCCGGCCTGACCCTGATCGGCAAAGACGCCTTCGCCTATGACGAAAAGCTGGAAAATATGACGATCCCCGCAGCGATCAAAGAGATCGGCGAGTACGCCTTCTTCAACTGCACCGGAATGAAGAGCATTACGGTGCTTGCAAAGGAAACAGACGTTGTTCTGGGCAACAAATGGCAGCCAACCGCAAAGGGCCGCATCATGACCGACTGCACCGTCACGTTTGCGGAATAAATTATAACTTGCCGAAGGCAAATATAACTTTGCGAAGTAAAATATAACGTTGCGCAGCAACATATCAACTTGCAGTTTATCGCGCAGCAATAAACTGCAAAGCGCCGCCTGCAGGGGCTCTCCCTACAGGCGGCATTTTTTATTGATGAAAAGATTATTGTCTCACGCCGGTTTCGCCGTCGCGGTAATAGTTGGTGTGGGTGATGGGGTGCTTGGTGCTGTTCCAGATCTCGTCGGCTACGCCCTTCCATTCAAGCGCGAATTCGTCGCAGCGGCCGCAGAGGGTATCCACGTCCTCTTCCACGATCAGGTTGGTGGATTTTGCGCCGGTAGTGTGAACGATCTCTCTGAGCTTATCCGGGTTTTCCAGCATCGGGCAGGGGCGCAGGTGGTTCTCGTTAAAGGGCTGGCCCTTGTGATACGCCATAAACAGCGGATTCTGCAAGGCTTCGAGCAGCGTATGGGTACGGATATTGGAATCGGAATAATGGATGAACACGCAGGGCTCCATATCGCCGGCGGAATTGATGTGGAAGTAATTGCGCCCGCCTGCGATGCAGCCGCCCACGTATTCGCCGTCGTCCTGGAAATCGATGACCATCAGCGGCTTGCCGGTGGCGGAATTGCGCATTTTGCGCAGCCAGAAATACATGGTCTTGCGCTGGTCCGGGCGGGGGATCAGCTCCTTTACCGCGCCGTGGCCCACGGGCATATAGTTGAAATACCAGGCGAACTTCACGCCCGCGGCGATCATTCGATCAACAAATTCATCGGAGATCACGCTGTCCACATTTTCTCTTGTGTAGCATACGGAAATGCCGAACAGGCATTTATGTTTGCGCAGCAGTTCCATGGCGGCCATGGTCTTTTCGTAAACGCCCTCGCCGCGGCGGGAATCGTTGCTCTTCTGGCTGCCCTCCACGCTCAGGGCGAAGGTCAGGTTGCCCACCCGCAGAACCTCTTCGCAGAAGGCGTCGTCGATCAGGGTACCGTTGGTGTAGGCCATAAAGGCGCAATCGGGGTTTTCTTCGCACAGACGGATGATATCGTTTTTGCGGATCAGCGGCTCGCCGCCGGTAAACATATAAAAATGGGTACCCAGCGCCTTGCCTTGGGTGATCACGCTCTGCATTTCGTCGTAGGTCAGGTTCTGACGGTGGCCGTATTCCGCCGCCCAGCAGCCCTTGCACTTCAGGTTGCAGGCGCTGGTGGGGTCGAGCAAAATCTGCCACGGGATATTGCAGTGGTATTTCTCGCGGTTGGCGCGCACCTCTTTCGTGCCGAAATAACCGGCCTCGATGCCCAAAGAAAGCAGAAAATGCTTCAGCTGGCCCCGGTCGATATCCCGGAGCATCCCTTTTGCAAGCATGGTATAGATATTGTTGGGGTCCGCGGCGCCCTTCTTCATCTTCTCGAAATTCTCTTTCGGGAACATCTTATCGCCGAAGATCTTTTCGGCGTATTCCAGAATTTTTACGAGATTGCGCTCGGGATCTTTATCGATATAATTAAAAATACCGTCCAGCGTGACCGAGGCAAAGGACGTGACCGCCTTTTTTTTGACTGACATTGCTTCCTCCAGATGGGGTAATACTCATACACTTTAATATAGCACAGTTTTTCCGTTTTGTAAACACGCTAAATTTTATCACCGCCCGCTTTTTTTATGCGACGGATGTAAAAAATGGGCTCGTTTATGTAATTTTTACTTGTTTCGGAAAAATGAGTATGGTAGTATAATAGAATAGACTGCGGCGCAGGTCCGCCGGAATGAATTATTAACTGCAGGAGATCGTTAATTTGAAAAAAAGATTAAGAATTATTTCCATATTTATGTTGTGCTTTGCCATGTGGGCAGGGCTGTTTATTCCCGCTTTTGCCGCCGGCGCGGATGAATTCACCGCCGGGGCAAAGGGAGAGATCACAGGCATAGCGAACCGGGGCCTGTGGGGCGAACATCCGGAAAACTCGCAGGAAGCATTCTCCGCCGCCCATGCCGCCGGGCTAGACCTTGTGCTGGCGGACGTGAGCGTTACTTCCGACGGGATTCCGGTGCTGCTGGAGGCCCATTCCGCCGCGCGGATGCTGGGCTGCGAACAACCGGACGCCGCGCAGTATACCTATGAAGCGCTCGCCGCGCTGAAGCTGCGCGCCGGAGCCGGGGGGAATGGCAACGAAACAACGGAATATACGGTACCGAAGCTGGAAACCGCCCTGCAGACCGCTGCGGCAGAGGGATATACGCTGGTGCTGAAATTTGACGCCTCACTCACCCCGCAGGTTATGGCGACGGCAAAAGGTAAAACCTGCGTGCTCTACCCCACCGGCAAAACAAAGGCTGTGCTTGCTGCGGTGGATGAGATCGGCGGCGCGTTTCCGGTGATCGCGGAGAAACGCAGCAACGTGATCTTTTCCGTACTCTCCTTCGTCAACAAACTGAAAGCTGCCGACGCGGCAGGCGCCGTGCTGAAAACCACGAACCGTTACGGTGTGATCTATTACAAAAGCACCCTGAAGCACTGCGATACGATCAGGGTGATCGCGGATACGTCCGACGCCGAAACCGCCGGCTGGCGCGAAGATACCGCAAAATGGTGGGACGACCTGATCTCACGCGGATATAATACGATCATTACGGACGACCCGGAGGCCTTTGCAGCGTATCTGAAAGAGAACAACGCCGCCCGGGAGCGCCTGAACACGCTCTACGAAACGGCAAAAAATAAAAAACTGCCGCAGTTCGGTTCGCCGCTTGCCAGCGACTATAAAAAGAACTACACGGACGCAATGGATACCGCGGCGCAGCTTCTGGCGGACGCCTCCTGCTCCACACAGGAACTGCGGGACGCCTATACCGCCCTGAAAAGCGCCGGAAAGGCGATCGATATGAATTACGCCGAGATCGACGCGGGCACGGCGGGAAGCACGCTCACCCTGCCCCGCATTCTGCTGTGCGCGGGCGCGGCGGCAATTGTTATTCTGGTACAGGTATATTTCTATAAAAAACGGAAAGCGGAAAAATGATCCGCGGGAGGTAAGATTATGATCCTGATCATCCTGTTTCTGCGGATTTTTATCGCGGTGAACGTGATCAACGTGTTTTTTGTGAACGCCCAGCGAAACGGGCCCACAAAAAAATCACTGGCCCTTAAAATGGCGGGCGCCACCGGATATATGCTCACCGGCGCGCTGGCAATGCTGATCGGTAAAAACGACCACCGTTTTGCTTGGCTGATCATGCTGGGGCTGTTTCTGTGCTGGATCGGCGATCTGTTTCTGCATCTGTGGCAGCACAAAATACTGCCCGTGATCGGTTTTCTGGGCTTTCTTTCCGCCCATTTTGTGTTTATTGCCGCCTACCTGAACGAGATCAAAAAAATATCGCCGGAGCGGAGCTTCTTCTCGGTGCCGGAGATCATATTTGTTGCGGCGTTCTGCCTGGGCTTTTTGCTGTTCTCATGGCTGATCGGCACAAACCTGAAGGGCGTGATCAAAATACCGATCCTGCTGTATGCGGCGGTGATCACCACCATGCTGTGCAAGGCTGTAATTATGGGCCTCACCTATAAAAACGCCGGATTGCCGAACGGCACCCTTGCCGCTGCGGCGGCCATTGCAGGCGCGGTACTGTTTGTGGCCTCCGATTTTTCCATCGCCATACTGATGTTCAACGAAAAATACAAAAAGAACTACCCGCTGAAGATGTTCAATATGGTCACCTATTTTCTGGCCGTATTGCTGCTCTCCGCGCTGCCGATGCTGATCACAGTCTGAAAAGGATTCACAGATTATTCACAATTTCCCCATCATCTTTGAATAATTCACAATTGAAATGTACAGATTTAGTGAAACAAGCCTAAAAAATGAGCCAAAAATTTGCAAAATACACAATTGACAATTTGTTCATTTTTTATTAAAATATTGGGTAGATAAAGTTTATTTATCAATTATTTTAAAGGAGATCGATACCAATGAGCAAAGTATCCAAAGTTCTTGCAGTCGTACTCGCTGTGATCATGGCCCTCTCCGTGTGCTCCGTTGCGGTTTTCGCAGCCGACGCTCCCGCCGCCTATGATCCCTATGTGATCGATACGCTGCTTGACAACGAAAACTACACCAGCTGGAAGTATGTTGACCTGAACAGCAAAGCCATCGACAATACGATGGGCGCCCTTACCGCATTCGCACTGTATGACCAGGCTTGGAAAAACTACGCCACCAAAGAAGTGAACGTAGCTGACGCCGAAGCCATCCTGCTCGGCCTCATCGAGAAAGCCGAATACAGCTTTGACGACGGTTACGTTGATGAGATCATCAAGGTTCTTGAAACCGCTGAAGACGTAAATGATTTTATTCAGAAGGTTAACAAGTATGCCAACATCGAGCTGTTCGCTTCCGAAGGCTGGGGCACCGCTTTCGACGTGATCAACGGCGTGATCAAAGTGGGCAACGCTTATCAGGAATACAGAGATAAGTTCATTAAGGCTTATGCCGAAGCCCTCAGCGTTCAGATGGCCAACGCTTATTACATCGACATGCTGCAGTATGTGGCAGACAACACAGAATACGGCGTTCTTCGCACCGCCGCTACCAACCTGATCTCCAAGATGGAAGCCAGCGTTGAGAGCGTGCTTGCCGATATCGCTGCCGAGGCTGCCGGCAACGGCGCAAACATGGCTTTTGAGTATCTTGCAAAGATGGCTATGAACTCCAACGTTTACACCGCTACCGCTCTTAAGGTTTACCAGATCGGCACCAGCGTTGCTGACGTTCTCTGGAACACCGGCGATCTGTACACCCTGATCGATACCGTTAAGACCACCTATTACTTCCAGAGCGATCTGGCAGACTACACCGCCGCCGCGCTTGACGGCGACGACGCTGACAAGGCTGCCATCTCTGTGGATATGATGCTCACCACCAGAACCATCAGCGAGCAGGCTCTGTTCAACTATAAGCTGGCTGAAAACAAGGGCATTATCACCGCCATCAAGAACAAGCTCTACAAAACCGTTTACAACGATACCGAAATGATGATCGCTGCTGTAGACGTTATGCGTGAGATCCTGTTCGGCGACGACAACGCCGCTTACGTTGGCTCTCTGTACGTATACGGCCCCGCTACCGTGGCCATTACAGGCAAAGCCAAATCCGTAACGTCCGATTATTCCGGCGAAACCCTTACCGCTGCGTTCGTGACCGACGCTGCCGCTACCGTTACCGCTGCCGCTGACGGCAAAGTGACCGTAGCAGTTGCCAACGCTGACGGCGTGAAGTATGCTGTTGAGACCCTTACCGCAGGCGACGTGATCGCTGTGAATACCGCTTCTGACAGCTACACCGTAAAGGGCGAGACCAAAGCTCTTGAAAGCGAGATCAAAGAAGAAACCGTGAAGCCCAACGCAGGCGACGTGGTAGACGCCACCACAGAAGTTGTGAAAGAGACCGTTAAGACCTCTTCCTTCGCACAGTGGATCAAGAACCTGTTCGAGAAGATCGCGTCCTTCTTCACCAACCTGTTCAAGAAATAATTCCATACCAAATAAAAGAAGCGTCGGAGCGATCCGGCGCTTTTTTATGCAACAAAGGGAAAAAATCAATTATACAGACAGCAGACCCGCATCCAGCACGAACTGGCTGCCGGTGGCGTAGCGCGCTTTGTCGCTGGCCAGATACAGCACAAGGTTGGCGGTATCCTCCGGCTCGATCCACGGCACGGGAAGCAGGTTCCCGGCGCTGGCCTCGGCGATCTCCTCCGGGGTTTTGCCCTCCATGGCGGCAAGGCCGTCGTTCATCGGGGTGTTGACGCCGGTGGGATGGATGGATACCACACGAATGTTATAAGGCGCAAATTCGATGGCCCACGCCTTGGTAAGGCCGGTAAGCCCCCATTTGCTGGCGGTGTAATGGGAAAGGCGATTGCCGCCCCTGAGCCCCATCACACTGGAGTTGTTAATGATAACGCCGCTCTTTTTCTCCATCATATAAGGTACGGCGCGGCGGGTGACGTTGAAGGGCCCTTTCAGGTTGATATCGATCATGGCGTTCCATTCGTCGTCTGTCATCTCATGTACTTTAGCGTAGGCGCAGATGCCCGCGTTATTGAACAGGATATCGATCTGCCCGAAGGCTTTGATCGTACCCTCCACGGCGGCGGTAACGGCAGCGTCGTCACGCACGTCGCCGGCGAAAATCTCGCACTTGCCGCCCATGGCTTCGATCTCGGTTTTCAAAGATTTAAGCTCATCCGAAGTGCCGAACTCATATTTCGGGTATTCGATCTGCTTTGCCACGTCAAACGCGGCGATGGCGGCGCCCTCCTTTGCCAGCGCAAGGGCGGTGGCTCTGCCCTGCCCGTGGGCGGCGCCGGTAATAAAAGCAACTTTTGAGCTGAATTCACCCATTGTTTTTCTCTTCCTTCTTTTTCATAATATTGTAATCATACAGAACCTCGTCCAGATCCACCTTGCAAACGGTGTTGAACAGGTTGGTGGCGTACATGATACCCGCAAAGGCGAAGATGGTTACGATTACGTCGTCTGAAAAGCGCGCCTTCAGCCCCTCGTAGATAAAATCGGGGATATCGTGGGGATCCACACTGATGGCGGTGCCCAGCGTATACAGAAGCTCTTCCGTTTCGGTCAGCTTCAGATCGTCGGGATCGTCGCCGTTTTCCTTCAAAATCTTATTAAAGAAGGAACCGCAGATCTCGCAGTCGTTGCCGTTGGAGATGGCGTAGGAAAAGATCTGCAGCGCGTGGTCCCCCAGCACGGGCTTCAGCTCGTCGTAAAGCTTATACCACTCCATATACGCCTTAAAGCTGGGCACGTTGTGCAGCAGCGTACGCTTCATGTTTGTAATGCGGCCGTGTTTGGCGATCTGATCGTCGTACTCGCGGCGAACTTCTTCGTTTGCGGTATCGTAATCCGTCATCGGGATATAGCTCACGGTAATCACTCCTTTTTTGATATAGCTACCAAACCGGTGGCTTGGTAGCTATTCTATCACTTTTATTCTGCTTTGTCAATCGTTTGCTTTTTACGCCAGCGCTTGCGCCAGTACGGCGTGCAGGGCGTTACAGGCGGCGTTGAAAGCCGCGCGGTTGGTGGGATATTCGTATTCCTCTTTCACACTGTCGGCGCCGCCGTTCTGCTCCAGATTTTCGAGCCCGGCAAACACCTTCAAGTGGGGCTCCAGCGTAAGGAAGCGAGGGCCGTCCTTTTCGTGGAAGCGGCGCAGCAGCTCCGCAATGTGGCCGTCGCCCTTGCCGCAGGGAACCACAAACCCATCCGCCATGCGGCAATCCTTCACGTGCATGTATTCGATATAATTCTTCAGCTTTTCATAGGCCGGCAGGATCTCAACGTGGCACTGGATAAAGTTTGCGGGATCGAAAATGCCCTTGATCTTGCCCTCAAACGTTGTAAGGATCTCAAGGCAGCGGTCGTCGATATCGCCGTAGATCCCCTTCTCGTTTTCATGGCAGCACCAGATATCGCTCTTGCGGGCGTAATCCGCCATCTGCTCCAGCCGCTCAAATACCGCGTCTTTGTATACGGCGGGGTCTTTGCCCTCCGGCATATAAAAGCTGAACATACGTATGTTTTTCGTGCCGAGGATACAGGCGTTTTCCACACACTGCTTAAACTCTTCAAAGTGGGGTTTGAAATCGTCCTCAATGCCGATCTTGCCGAAATAAGAACCGATGGAGGATACGCCGATACCGTGCGCGTCCAGCACCTGTTTCACCTTTTTTGCCTGCGCCGCGGTAAAGGAGGAGATATTGCCCTCATCCAGTCCGCGGGGTTCGATATGCGTAAGGCCGTTGGCCTTCAGCGCGTCGATCTGTTCCAGAAGTCCGCCGCCCGCCTCATCGGCGAAAGCGGAAAGAATAAAATCAGCCATACTATTTATTTACTCCGTTCCGTAAAAATCAGGGATGTGCACTTACTGTTTTATCAGGTCTTTATAAAGCTTGATATACTCGTTTGCGCTCTTGCCCCAGGAGTTGTCGCACTCCATGGCGCGTTTGCGCAAAATGGCCCAGCCTTCGTGATCCGCATAGCCGTGGATGGCGCGGCGCAGGGCGTGGAGCATATCGTGGGCGTTATAATCCTCAAACACGAAACCGTTGCCCTCGTTCAGGCCGGAATCCTGCACCGTATCCTTCAGGCCGCCGGTGGCGCGCACCACGGGGATGGAGCCGTAGCGCAGGGCGAACATCTGGGCAAGGCCGCAGGGCTCGCTTTTGCTGGGCATAAGGAAGATATCGCTGCCGCCGTACATACGGCTGGCAAGCTGGCTGCTGAACGCGATGCGCACGGCAAGCTTATCCGGATATTTTGCGGCCATCTCCGAGAAGAAGGTCTCATACTGCCATTCGCCGGTGCCCAGCACCGCAACCTGCACGTTTTCGGTATTGAGAAGCTCTTCAAGCACGCACTTCACAAGATCGAAGCCCTTGTGCGCCACAAGGCGGGAGACCATCGCCACTAGAGGTACGTCCGGGTTCACGGGCAGCCCCAGCTCCTGCTGCAGCGCCTCTTTGCACTTGGCCTTGTTTGAGGGATCCTCCGCGCTGAAATGGAAGGGCAGATTCGGATCTGTGGCGGGGTCGTTTGCAACGGTATCGATACCGTTGAGGATACCGTGCAGCTTCCACTTGCGCTCGTTAAGGATGGGATCCAGCCCGTAGGCGTACCAGGGATCCAGAATCTCGCCCGCGTAGGTGGGGCTTACGGTGGTAACGGCGTTGGCGCATTCGATGCCGCCCTTCATAAAGTTGATGCAGCCGTCGTTTTCAAGCAGGGGGGCCTCCTCTTCAGAGAAGCCTGCCACGTCGCCCAGCACCTCGTAGCCGTATTTGCCCTGATACTGGATATTATGGATGGTGAACACTGTCTTGATGTTCTCAAAGCCGGGGCGCTGCGCATAGAAGCAGCTGTAATACACCGGCACCAGCGCGGTCTGCCAATCGTTGCAGTTGATCACGTCCGGCTTGAAATCGATATAGGGGATGATCTCAAGCACGGCGCGGGAGAAGAAGGCGAAGCGCTCGGCGTCGTCGTAATGACCGTAAATGCCCTGCCGCTTGAAATAATACTGGTTATCCAAAAAATAGTAGATCACGCCGTTGTACTTGGCTTCAAATATGCCGCAGTACTGCCGCCGCCAGGATACCGGCACGGTGATATGGGTGATGAACTTCATGTTATCTTTGAAATGCTGCGGAATGCCCTCGTACAGAGGCAGCACCACCCGGCAGCCGATCAGACGCCGCCGGAGCGCCGCAGGCAGGCTGCCCGCCACGTCGCCCAGACCGCCACTGGCGATAAAGGGCTTTGCTTCGCTTACTGCGTACAATACTTTCATTCTATTACCTCTCTTTTGCAGGGAATCAGATCTGGATCTCTTTGCCGATGTAGATCGGGTAGGTGTCTGCGCCGCAGAGCACCTTGTGCGGGCGGATCGCGGCGGATTTATCCGCGATCACATAATCCATAGCGGAGCCTTCGCCCACAAAGCAGCCGGGCATCAGAATGGAATTCTTTACCACGGCGTCCTTTTCAACACGGCAGCCGCGGAACAGGATGCAGTTTTCAACCTCGCCGTCTATAATGCAGCCGTCGGCGATCAGCGCGTTCTTCACGTCCGATCCAAGGCCGTAAACCACAGGCATATCTTCGTACACTTTGGTGTATACGGGGCGATCTGCCGGGAACAGGGCCTCGAAATTCTCTTTTTTCAGCAGCGCGAAATTCGCCCGATAGAAGCTTTCAAGGGAATCCATGGCCGCTACATAACCGGAAACTTCGTACGCATGGACCTTAAGCCGCTCGATATTCTTGATGAGAAGATCCTTTTCAATGCTGGTTTCACCCTTGGAGTGGGCCTCGCGCACAAGGCGCTGCAGCAGCGCTTTTTTCAGCAGCAGGCCTTTGATCAGCCAGGTTTCTTCCCCTTTGCCGGGAGCGCCGAAGCGCACGCGCACGATCCGCCCATCAACGATCTCTTCCGCAATGGGCTGATTTTCAAACGCCGGGGCTTTGCCTTTGGCGCTGAGTATGGTAACGTCCGCGCCGGAGGCCTCGTGGGCGTCGAACAGCTTTGTGAGATCCAGATTCGCAACGTAAGAGCAGGCGGTAAGGAACACGTATTCCTCGTTGGAACGCTCAAGGAAGTTCATCACGTTGGCAAGCGCGCCGATACCGCCGGCATTGTAGTTTGCCATAGCGGCGGCGTTGAAGGGCGGCAGCAGATAGAGGCCGTCCGTTTTACGGGCAAGATCCCAGGGCTTGCCCGCGCCGATGTGATCCATCAGGCTCTGATAATTGTTATCGGTGATCACGCCCACCTTGCCGATACCGGCGTTCACCATATTGGAAAGCGTAAAATCAACAAGGCGGTAACCGCCGCCGAAGGGCACGCTGGCCATGGAGCGGATGCCGGTCGCCTGATGCAGGCTTGCGTCGTCTACGTTGGCCATGATCAGACCGAGTACGTTCTTTCCTCTCATTTTACTTCCCCCTCTCCCACGTTTTCATCAATCATTTTATTGGCGGAGATCTTCGCGTTTTTGCCGATCTCAACGCCCGCGCCGATCACGGCCACGCCCCAGGCGGAAAGATCCGAGATCGCTTCGGGATCTTCGCCCACCACGGCGCCGGCGCGGATCACCGCGTTTTCGGCAACCATGGCGTACTGCACCGAGGCGCCCTCTTCGATCACTGCGCCGGGCATAACGATGGAATACTTCACGTTTGCGCCCTTGGCAACCTTAACGTTGGAAAACAGCACGGAATAATCGATATCGCCGTCGATCACACAGCCGCCGGAAACCAGCGAATTGAGCACCTTTGCGTCGCTGCTGACGTAGTGGGGCGGCAGGGCGCTGTCTTTGCAGTAGATCTGCCAGGAGGTATCGGAAAGATCAATGTTTACTTTGGGGTTCAGCAGGTCAAGGTTGGCCTCCCAGAGGCTGTCGATGGTACCGACGTCCTTCCAGTAGCCGTCGAACTGATAGGCGTACATCCGCTCGCCCGCGGCGTGCATGGCGGGGATCACGTTTTTGCCGAAGTCGTTGGAGGAGTTCTCGTCCGCCTCGTCGGCGATCAGGTACTCACGCAGCTTCTTCCATGTGAACATATACACGCCCATGCTGGCCTTGTTGCTCTTGGGGTTTTTGGGCTTCTCTTCAAAGGCGGTGATGGCGCCGTCGTCGTCCACAAACATCAGGCCGAAGCGGCTGGCCTCTTCCCACGGCACCTCGAGCATGGCGATGGTGCAGGCGGCGTTCTTTTCTTTATGGTACTGCAGCATCTTGTTGTAGTCCATTTTATAGATATGGTCGCCGGAGAGCACCGCAACGTACTCGGGATCGTACCGGTCGATGAAATTGATGTTCTGATAAATGGCGTTGGCCGTGCCCTTATACCATTCGGTACCCTTGATCTGCTGATAGGGGCTGAGCACGTGCACGCCGCCGCCCATGCGGTCCAGATCCCAGGGCTGGCCGTTGCCGATGTAATCGTTGAGCTCCAGCGGCTGATACTGGGTGAGCACGCCCACGGTATAGATGCCGGAATTCACGCAGTTGGAAAGCGGAAAATCGATGATGCGGTATTTGCCGCCGTAGGGCACGGCGGGTTTTGCGATCTTTTTTGTTAATATGCCCAATCGGCTGCCTTGCCCGCCGGCAAGGAGCATTGCAAGCGTTTCGGTTTTGCGGGCCAAAATGATCCTCTCCTTTTTATTTTGATTTCTTTTTATACGGTGAATATTTTAAATACGTTACGCTGAGCCCCGGCAGATCGATGACAAAGGAATGCTCTTTGCCGTGCATGGGGATCTTTTTGCTGTAGATCCGCTTGCCCTTCTGCGTCTCTGCGCCGCCGTAGGCAGCGTCTTCGGAAGAGAGCAGCACGGTAAGCACGGCGCGATCGTCCACGCCGATGCAGTATTCTTTCCGCGCCACGGGGGTAAAGTTGCAGACGCAGATCAGAGTCTCGTCGCTGCGGTTTCTGCGCTCGAAGGCCACCACGGAATTGGTGTTGTCGTCCGCAACCAGCCACCGGAAGCCCTCCCAGCTGTAATCGACCTCCCAAAGGGCGGAGGTATTTTTGTAGAGCGCGTTCAGATCCTTAACAAAGGCGTGCAGGCTCTGATGGGCGGGGTAATCCAGCAGGAACCAATCCAGCTGTTTTTTCTCGTCCCACTCGATAAACTGGCCGAACTCCTGCCCCATAAACAGCAGTTTTTTACCGGGATGGGCGTACATATAGCCCAGAAACGCCTTCATACCCATAAATTTTTCTTCGTAGGTACCGGGCATTTTATCCAGCAGGCTCTTCTTGCCGTGCACCACCTCGTCGTGCGAGATGGGCAGCACAAAGTTTTCGGAAAACGCGTAGAACAGCGAGAAGGTGACCAGATCGTGGTTATACTTGCGTGAAAGGCCGTCCAACGCGGCGTAGCGCAGCATATCGTTCATCCAGCCCATGTTCCATTTGAAGTTGAAGCCGAGGCCGCCGTCTGCCGGGGGCTTGGTTACCATGGGCCAGGCGGTGCTCTCCTCCGCGATCATCATCGCGTGGGGGTAATCGCGGAAAATGCTCTCGTTCAGGTAGCGGAAGAAGGCCACGGCCTCCAGATTCTCACGTCCGCCGTAGATATTGGGGCGCCATTCGCCGTTTTTGCGGCCGTAGTCCAGATACAGCATGCTGGCCACCGCGTCCACCCGCAGGCCGTCCACATGGTACAGATCGAAATAGAACCTTGCGGAGCTGGCGAGGAAGCTGACCACCTCGTTTTTGCCGTAATCAAACACCCGCGTGCCCCAATCCTTATGTTCGCACTTCAGTTCGTCGCTGTATTCATAAAGGCGGGTGCCGTCGAATTCATATAACCCGTGGGCGTCCTTCGGGAAATGGGCGGGAACCCAATCCAATATCACCCCTACGCCGATCTCGTGCATTTTATTCACAAAATACATAAAATCGTGGGGCGTGCCGAAGCGGGACGTTACAGAGAAATAGCCGGTGACCTGATAGCCCCAGGAGCCGTCGAAGGGATGCTCCATCACGGGCATCAGCTCTACGTGGGTATACTGCATCTCCTGCAGGTAATCCGCAAGGGCGTCCGCCAGATCGCGGTAAGAATAGGGCGCGCCGTCCTCATGCAGCCGCCAGGACCCCGCGTGGAGCTCATAGATATTTACGGGGCTGTCGTATACGGTACGGGCGGCAAAACGCCGGTAGTATTTTGAATCCGTCCACTGAAAGCCGGAAAGATCGTAAACCTTGCTTGCGTTTGCAGGCCGGGTCTCGCTGTGGAAGGCGTAAGGATCCGCCTTCATGCGCTGAACGCCGTCCGCGCCGGTGACGCAATATTTATAGGAATCGTACTGCTGCACGCCGGGTACGAAAAGCTCCCACGTGCCGTCCGGGAGCCGGTGCATGGGCAGATCCGATTCATTCCAACCGTTAAAGGAGCCCGCAAGGCACACCGCCTTTGCGTTTGGCGCCCACACACGGAATACAACGCCGTCATCCTGCATATGCGCGCCGAAAAAATCATAGGCGCAGCTGTTTGTGCCCTGATGGAACAAATACAGGGGCACCTCGTTTTCTTTCTTTTTTACTTTGCTCAAAGGCATACACCTCCTTGTAATAGTTTATCAAATTTTTTCATGGATTTCAATAGTATTTTTGACTATTTTGTTAGAAGCCTCTTTGTGGTATTTTCACAGTTTTTGGTGATTTTGAACAAAAGAGCAAAAAAAGAAAAAGCGCCGCATGGACGCTTTTCATTAATAAATAAGTGCAAGCATTATTTTCTGTGCCACTTCACGCCCTGGGGGGTATCCTCCAGCACGATGCCCATTTCAGTAAGCTGATTCCGGATCTCGTCGGCTCTCGCCCAGTTCTTTGCTTTGCGGGCCTCGGTGCGTTCGGCGATCAGCGCGTCGATCTCGGCGTCGGCGTCGTCCGCGGCGGGGGCTTCGTCGTATACAAGGCCCAGTACGCCGGTAAGCTCGTCAAACACCGCGACGGCGGCGGCGACGTCTTCGGCGTAAGGCGCGCTAACCAGCACGTTCTTGTTGATATAGCGGGTGAGATCAAACAGCACACCGATGGCGTCCGCCGTGTTCAGATCGTCGTCCATCGCGTCGCAGAAGCGGGCGCGGAGAGCGCCGAATTCCGCCCTGATGGCGTCGATATCGCCGGAGGCGCCGGGCTGCGCGTTCTTCTGCGCGAAAGCGAGGGAATCCTTGCAGGTATGCAGGCGGGTAAGGCTGGCCTTGCACTGCATCAGGGAATCGTAAGAATAATTGATGGGGCTGCGGTACTGGCACGAGAGCATCAGCAGGCGGATCGGCTCGTAGCCGTACTGCTGCGCCA
>CAMOVW010000035.1 GCA_946627725.1 uncultured Clostridia bacterium | reverse complement strand
AAAAGAGGCGGCGGACGCCTGCCGCAAATACGGGCTCGCCTTCGGGATATATCTCTCCCCTTGGGATCGCAACTGCCCGCTGTACGGCACGGGAAAGGAATACGACGATTATTTCATTGCCCAGCTCACCGAACTGCTTACAGGCTACGGCCCCATATTTTCCGTATGGTTTGACGGCGCCTGCGGAGAGGGGCCGAACGGCAGGAAACAGATTTACGATTGGCCCCGGTATTACGACACGGTACGCAAGCTGCAGCCGGAGGCATGTATTTCCGTTTGCGGGCCGGACGTACGCTGGTGCGGCAACGAGGGCGGCCACACAAGAGAATCCGAATGGAGCGTTGTGCCCGCAAGGCTTTCTAAGGCGGAAGCGATCAAAGACAAAAGCCAGCAGAAAGACGACCCCGCATTCCGGCTGCACCCGATCAAATCCTCGGATCAGGATCTCGGCAGCAGAGAAAAACTCAGGGATGAACCGGATCTAATCTGGTATCCTGCGGAGGTCAACACGTCCATCCGCCCCGGCTGGTTCTGGCACGCATCCGAAAACGATAAAGTAAAATCACTTGCCGAACTTACGGATATATATTTCCGCAGCGTAGGGGCGAACGCGACGTTCCTTTTGAATATTCCGCCCACAAACGAAGGGCTTCTGCACAAAAACGACGTGCGGCGTTTGATCGAACTGGGCGCGTATCTGAAAAACGCTTTTGCGAACGAGATCACGCGGCAGGCGGAGATTACCGCGGATTCCGCAGCGGAAGGCTGCGATATACATAACGCTCTGACGGACGGATACGATACCTGTTACGCTGCGGCAAAGGCAACGGCTGAGATATGCATTACCCTGCCGAAAGAGGAGGCCCTTTGTTATCTGACGCTGAAAGAGAACATCCACATGAGCCAACGCATTGAGCGGTTCAGCGTAGATATTGAGGACGAGAACGGTTTTCGGGAGGCGTTTACCGGCACCGTGGTGGGTTATCAGCGGATCGTTCCGCTGTACGGTGTAAAAGCAAAAAAGCTGCATATACGTATTACAGACGCGCGTGTTGCGCCGACGCTTGCGCGCATCGCACTGTATAAAGCATAAACAAAGAAAAGAGGTATATTATGGCAGAAAGCATTTTGTATTTCAACACCCCCGCGGACGTGTTTGAAGAAGCCCTTCCGCTGGGCTGCGGAAAACTGGGCGCCATGGTCTACGGCGGCGTGGCAACGGAAAAGATCAACCTGAACTACGACGAACTCTGGACCGGCTTCCCCCGGGAAGAGAACCGAAAAGACGCGGCAGAGGCCTTCCGCAAGGCAAGAGAGCTTGCCTACGCCGGCAAAATGCGCGCCGCGCAAAAGATCATTGAAACGAAAATCGCAACCACAAGCGTGCAGGCTTATCAGCCCGCAGGCGATCTTCTGATCACCCGCGATAACAGCGCGTTCTCCGATTTCAGCCGCACCCTTCACCTCGGCACCGCCACTGCGGAGATCGGCTATAACCAAAACGGTGCCGTGTACCGTGCACAGTATATCACGTCCGCCCCGCGGGATTGCCTGATCATACGTTTTACGGCGGATAAAAAAGCAGCCGTCAGCTTTCACGTGGGGTATGATTGCGGTTTACGCCACACCACGGGATTTAAAAACGATATTTTTTACGCAGATGCGGAATGCATGTATGATTCCCTTCCCAACCGCAACGATTTCAAAGAGCGGAATAAAACCTATTCAGATAAAGACAGCGAACGAGGTATTCGTTTCCGCGTTGCAGTAAAAGCAGTAAACGAAGGCGGCGCCGTGCAAACCGACGAGAACGGCATCACCGTGAAGAATGCGGACTATGTTATTCTGTTTGTAGCCATCGAAAGCAGCTTCGCCGGATTTGAGAGGCATCCGTTTCTGAACGGTAAAGAATATGAAAACGCAGCGATCAAAAAGGCTGAAGCGGCCGCAGCGAACACGTTCAAAGATCTTTATGAAGAGCATGTAAAAGATTTCACGCAGTATTATAACCGTGTTTCACTGGAATTGGACGGCATAAGCAAAAACGACGTGCCCACTGATCAACGGCTGGTTGCATTCGCCGACGACAAATCTGATCTGGGGCTGTATCAGCTATTGTTTGATTTCGGCCGGTACCTCACAATCTGCGGCTCCCGCCCCGGCAGCCAACCGCTGAATCTGCAGGGCATATGGAACGAACATATCGATCCCCCGTGGTGCGCGGATTACACCGTTAACATCAATACGGAGATGAACTACTTCCCCACCCTTGTTTGCGATCTTGCGGAGATGCAGCAGCCGCTTACGGATATGATGCGGGAGCTGTGTATTCGCGGCAAAGCGGCGGCAAAGGATTACTATAACGCCCGGGGCTTCTGCCTGCACCATAACACCGATCTGTGGCGGGCTTGCCAGCCGGTTCAGGGCCGCGCCCAGTGGCTGTTCTGGCCCATGGCGGGCGGATGGCTCTGCCGCCATCTTTACGAAGAATACGAATTCACACAAAACGTGGAATTTCTGAAAAACAGCGCATATCCCATAATGGAGAGCGCTGCGCGGTTCTATCTTGACGTACTCACGGAGGATAAGGACGGATATCTGATCTTTGCGCCCTCCACTTCCCCGGAAAACAAATATGTTTACCGCGGCAGAACCTGCGAAGTGAGCCTTACCACCACAATGACCATGAGCATCATCCGTGAGCTGTTTGAAAACGTTGCGAAAGCGGCGCAGATCCTGCATATCAGCTCCGATGTTACCAATGAGATCAAAACAGCGCTGCCCCGTCTGCTGCCCACCCGTATCGGGAAAGACGGCAGAATCATGGAATGGTATGACGATCGGGCCGATGCGGAAATACATCACCGGCACGTTTCGCATCTGTACGCGCTCTACCCTGCCCGTGAGATCACACCGGAAAAAACGCCCGATCTTGCCGAAGCAGCGAAAAAGACCCTTGAAGTGCGCGGCGATATTGCCACCGGCTGGAGCCTTGCGTGGAAAATCAATTTCTGGGCCCGTTTAAAGGACGGCGACCACGCGCTGAAACTGATTGATCTGCAGCTGCGGGCGATTCCCGGCAAACAGACAAAAGAAAACTACGTTGACGGCGGCGGCAGCTATCCGAATATGTTCGACGCACATCCGCCCTTCCAGATCGACGGCAACTTTGGCGCCACCGCCGGCATAGCGGAAATGCTGATGCAAAGCGACGGCGAAACCATATGGCTGCTGCCCGCTCTGCCCGAGAAATGGCATACAGGCAGCATCCGCGGCCTGCGCGCAAAAGGCGGTGCAAAAGTTGATATCACCTGGAAAGACGGTAAAATCACGGATTATGCCGTTCACGGCGGTACGCCATGTGATATTGTAAAGTGTAGATAACCCCCTCTTATCTGCGGAGCCCGTCTCTTTCCGATCGGGCTCCGCTTTTATCAAAAAGTCCAGACCTGAATTATTCAGAAAATATTTTTCGCAAGAATCAAAAAAAACTGTTGACAAGCGGCTTATGAAGTGCTAAAATGCTTATTGCTGAGTGCGAGAGCATTCACAAATGCGGATGTGGCGGAATTGGCAGACGCGCTGGCTTCAGGGAGCGTCACCTCGGTGAAACTTCCCGATCTCAGAATTGCCCCGCTCTCGGATCACCGTGCCGAGTAAAATTTAACGGTGAAAATTCAATACGCGGATGTGGCGGAATTGGCAGACGCGCTGGCTTCAGGTGCCAGTGAATGCAAGTTCATGTGGGTTCGACTCCCGTCATCCGCACCATATCTCCACGTAAATTTTGATAGAATTTGCGTGGAGATATTTTTTACACCAAAGTCCCCAAAACCCCTTGAAATACAAGGACATTCGCCTCCCCGGCAAGCGTAAAGCCCGTACGGAAGTCTCCGCTGCGGGCTTTTTTTGCGCTTTAAAAACCGTTTTTTTTTGCGCTTCTTTCCCTATTGTAATCGTTCAGGGATAGCGATAATCGTTCACATTAATGAATTGACATATGAGGCTTTTTGCCTGTACTCCCAGTCTGATATCTTCGACCCCTATGAAAAACATCATTCCACCGTAAAGGATGCCTGTAAACTCGCGGAACGTCTTGGCGTAAAAAATCTGCTCCTGTACCATACGGAAGACCGGAATCTGGCAAACAGAAAAGAACTGTATTCCAACGAAGGATCGCGTTATTTCAACGGGGCGCTATGGATCCCGGACGATCTGGACAGTATCGTCTTATAAGACCGGGAAGATCAAAAAATGCGCATTCGACAGATGCGATACGCAACGCTTAAAATTCAGTACGGCACACAGACGATTCTTACCTGCAGAAACTGCGAGACCGAGAGCCGCTCACGGAGTTCCGGGAAACCGACTTACTGGCGAGGGTGGACTACATCACCATTTACAGCAAGGACGACATCCGGGTGACCTTCAAGGACGGCACCGAGATCAAAGCATAACCCCACAGACGCAGCAACGCCGCTGAACCACATCGGCTGGAGGCGTTGTTTTAGTTCTTCATTGTATTTCTGTCACTCTTCGTATTCCTTTTAATCCGCATAACTTCAACAGCCCCGTCCGGCACTGCAGGCAGGCGGGGTTATCATCATGCTTCATAATCAAACCTATAAAAATGAACGTAAACGAAACGGAATCTCTGCAGAGAATGTTTGCCTGTATTCTTGAAAACGGCGATATCTGCAAAATCCTGATGAAAAAAACCGGCGACCCGCAGATGAAAGAAAGCCTTTGCTTTGCGATCCGGGGAGTTAGGACGCCGCACAGAACGAAAGAGACCTCCGGTTTTTAATCTTCTGCTTTTCAATACCCGAGCCCGGTAAGCCAATCGTTTACGGCTGCTCTTACGTCGTCCTGTTTGTTCTGCGCGTCGTTGCCGCGAACGGCGAGACCTTCCAGAATCTCGCAGTCCGGGCAGGCGGCGGCGAGTTTTTTATCAAAGCCGGAAAGGCCGCTGCCCTCATGGGTGGAAAACGGGACCAGCTTTTTGCCGGAGAAATCGTTGTTTTCAAACACGGTATACAGGATCATCGGCCAGTCGCCCCACCACACGGGCGCGCCGATGAAGATCGTATCGTACTGCGAAAGTTCCGGCAGCGTTCCCGCATAGGCAGGGCGGGCGTTTTCGTTCTGCTCGCGCTTCGCTACGTCCGTGAGTTCTTTATACGTCATGGGATAATGATCGTCCGCCGGAAGGATCTCAAAGGTATCCGCGCCGGTTTTTTCAGCGATCATTTCGGCGACGATGGCGGTGTTGCCCTTTTCGATCACGCCAACCGTATATTGCTCGCCGGTGCGGGAGAAGTAAAGAACCAGCGTCTTGCTGTCTGCGGTTTGCGACGGCTCCTGTGAAGCGGGCTGTGCGGTTTCTTCCGGTGTGGAAGCTGCGGACGCCGCCGTGTCTGCGGGCGCCGATGCATTTTCCGTTTCGGCGTTGTTCTGATTCTGTTGTTGCTTACCCGCGCCGCAGCCGGTCAGACCGGCGACCGTAAGAAGAACCAATAGAATGGCGCAAAAAACAAATATCTTTTTCATGTGTGTTCTCCTTTTTCTGTCAACCTCTGTTATCTGAAAAAGCCGTTGACCCCACCGAGGACGAGGCGGTTGGTGAGCGCGATCACATCCTCCATGGGCGCGGTTTTGCCGTCCTCCACCCACCGGCGATAGGCGGCGAGCACGGTGTTGTTGATGAAATCCATCAGGAGTTTCTTGTCAAAATCCGAGAGTCTATGATATTTTTTTGACCGGCTCCACGCTTCGCTGTTCACCTGATCGGTCATCTGATCCCTTATGGCGTGGTAGGTCCCGCCGCAGGTAATCTTTTCGTAGGCCGGTCCTTGCTCGGAAGCGAAAAGAAAGAATTCTCGGTTGACCATGTCGAGGTCCTCGGGAAGCGAATAGTCCTTCACGCGGGCAAGGAAGCCGACGGAAAGCTCCGCCTGCATCTCTTCCAGCAGCGCGTCCAGCGTTTCGTAATAGTGATAAAAGGTCTTTTTGTTGATCCGCGCCCGGTCACAGAGCTCCTTGACCGTAATCTTTTCATAGTCCTTCTCACAGATCAGCGCCTCAAACTCCCGCTTGATCGCCTCAATGGTTTTGACTACGCGTAAATCTTCATTTCCCTGCAGAATCATACCCGCACCTCATTTTTCAAAAAAATAAGCAACTGTAGTTACATAATAACAAAAACCGCTTTGCGTTTCAAGTCCTTTGTTCCTGTATTACGCCTTTTCAAAATCCGGCCGCCAGCCCGCGAACTGCTTTAGCTGTGCGTCCGTGCGGTGGTAATAGCGCTCGCCCTTATCCAGTTTTGCGATTCGGGCCATCTCGTCGTCCGTCAGGGTGAAATCGAGGATGTTCAGATTATCCCGGATATGGTCTACGTTCTTACTGCCGGGGATGACCGCAAAGCCCATCTGCGTGTGCCAGCGGAGGATCACCTGCGCGGGCGTTTTCTCGTACTTTCTGCCGAGTGCGGCAAAGACCGGCTCTTCGATCAGGGACCTGTCGCCGTGGCCCAGCGGATACCAGCTCATAAGGCGGATCCCGTATTTGTCCAGCGTTTTGCGGAGCTCCTTCTGTGTGAAATAGGGGTGCGCTTCCACCTGAATAAACTGGGGCACGATCTCCCATTTGGTTTGAAGCTCCGCGATATATTCGCCCTCAAAGTTTGAAATGCCGATGCTCTTCGACTTGCCATCTTTGTAAGCTTTTTCAAGCTGCCGGTAGCCGGCCAGCCAGTTACCGGCGGGTTGGTGGATATAGAGCAGGTCAACGTAGTCGACGCCGAGACGCTCAAGAGTTTCATCGACCGCGTTCGGGTTCTCATATTCGCTGGGCCAGAGCTTGGTGGAAAGGAAGATCTCCTCCCGTGCCACGCCGCTGTCCCGCATGCCGCGGCCCACCGCGCGCTCGTTGACGTAGGCGTTCGCCGTGTCGATCAGGCGGTAGCCCATTTTCAGCGCTTCCCTCACGCTGTTTTCCGCCTGAGCCGGGGAGAGCATAAGGTGCCGATGCCAACCGCAGGGCATGTGATACCATTGTTCAAAGTCATGTATTCCATCGTGATATATCCTCCGTTATGATTTTAGTTAGTGATCTCGCGTGCGTTTACAGCAGGCCGTTGTCGGCAAGCCAGCGTTTTACCGCAGCGTCAGAACCGGCTGCGCTGCCGCCGCCGATCGGCAGCCCCTTTTTCAGGATCGCGCCGGGGCAAACCTTTTTCAGTTCCCGTTCGCTGCCGCCCATGCCGCTGCCCTCGTGGGTGCACAGGGGCAGGATGGTCTTGCCGGTGAAATCGAAGGCTTCCAGAAACGTATACACCGCCATCGGCATGGTGCCCCAGTAGTTCGGGTACGCCAGAATGACCGTATCATATTGACTGACGGACGACGGAAGCGTGACCAGCTCCGGGCGCACCTTTGCCTGCAGATCCTTCTTTGCCTCTTCGATGCAGGTCATATACGCGGGGGAATAGGGGCGCTTCATCTTGATCTTGAACGTATCCGCGTTGATCAGCTCCTTCATTTTGTTGACCACGATTTCGGTGTTGCCCGTTTTTACGTACCGCATGGAGCCGCTGAAATAGTTTTCGTCCGCCCTGGAAAAATAGGCGATCAGTGTTTTTGCCATTGTGTTGTTCCTCCCTTTTGGATTTGGAAACTTTCGTTTCTTATCTTCCGATTTGATTATATGCCCTTTTTCAGTCTGAAACAATGGGCAGATTTTAAATTTTTGTTACTTAAGAAACGTTTTTTGAAAAAGAGCTACTTATCTTTGTAGTGATAAATACTTCCTCGCGGGTGACGATGCCTTCGTCAATGGCTCTGCGCAAACCTCTGCCCACCGCCGCCTCGTTGCCGTAGATGCGGGCGGCGTCAATGAGCCGGAAGCCCGCCTTCAGCGCCCAGTAGGTGGAGTTCTCCGCCTGACTGTCGGAAAGGGAAAACATCCCGAGCCCTAAGATCGGCATTTCATAGCCGCTGTTCAGCGTGACCGTTTTTGAGCCAAAATCAAAGGCCGGATATTCGGCGATCTCAGCCGGGGCGTCGGTAGGGTCCGCCGCGGTCTGCTCTGTCTGCTGTTCCGTTGCAGACGTATTCTGTGCCGGTTCTGTCGGAGCGGACGGAGCTTCTCCGCCGTTTTTCTCAGCGCAGCCTGCAAGCAGCAGACAAAGCACAAGGAGCAGCCCGACAAATGGTTTTGTTTTCATTGTGATTCCCTCTTTCTTTACCGGTTTACCGAGATCCACGCGCCGTTTCGGTTTTCCCAGGCGTGGACGCCGCTCATTCTGAAAGCGCCACGCGCGCCGTAGGCGTTGGCATTCAAAACGGACGTAAAGCGGACCGTCGCCCTGTCGCCGTCCACCCCGATCACAGGGTCCTCGATCCCGATGGTGAAATACCGCAGCCGCCCGCGGGCGATATCGTCAAAATATTCCTCCCGCGTCTGCTGTTTGCCGCTCATATGCGTGAACACCGTATCCTCCGCCACAAGCACACGCAGCGTCCCGATATCGGCGTCCGTCATCGCCTGACAGTATTTCGCCTGTGCCAGCAGCACAGACTTTTCTTCTTCATCCAGCGACGCGATATCAACGCCTGTGATTTCTATGTTTTTCAATTCGGAGAATTCGTCTTTTTTCATTTCTTCTTTGCCCTCCGTCTGCGTGACAGTGTTCGTTATGAACGTCTCCGCCGCCGGTTCCGGCGGTTTCGCACAGGAACAAAGCGCAACGAAAACCGAAACAAGGATCAAGAACCTGATCCGCTTTTTCATCACGCTTCACGCACCTTTACAGATTTTTTACCGCTTCGTAGGTGTCCCTCACACAGGTCAGGACGTTGCCCACCTGTCTGCCGTCGCCGATTTCGATCACCCGGGCCGCACAGTCCGCAAGCTGTTCCTTCATGGAGGGAACGGGGCGATAGCCGACGGACAGGATCACGGCATCCGCTTCCAGCGACTGCTCCGTGCATTCCGGAAGGATCACGACCGCGTCACCGTCAAGCACGCATTTCAGCTTCGTGCCGGTCATACTTCTGACGCCGCAATTTGCAAGGCCGTCCTGCAGCATGGTTTTGTTCATCCTTTACGTCCGCCGGGTTGGAGAATACGTGAAACCTTTTTCGGAAAAGCGTTGCGTATCATCGAAAAAATTCACTGTCGTGTGAGCGGTTTTTCTTTTATTTTTTACGGGCAAATAAACAAAAACAGGCGTCCATCGATTTCTTTCATCTTAAATATCACGATCAACCGATCTGCTTCTTGATTTTTGCCGCATGATCTTTCTCAAACGCGCTGAGCACATAGGAACAGATGCGTTCATTGACTAGATGGTGGAATAACAAATCCCGTTTTCACAAACACGGATAGCCGGTTGATCACCGTTTTATTGGAGACTCCAAGGTCTTTGATCACTTTGATCATCGTAAACTCACCCTTATTCGGATTACGTCTTCATAATGAAAAAAGGAACGCTGTCGCCCGGATTCTGAAAAAAACAGTTGACAACCCATGATTGATCTGATATAATCACAAGCGGTTAGCAACAGCTAACCGTCTTTTTTCAAGAAAGATGTTAGCATTTGCTAACTGTGGATGGTGCAAGATGTCCGAGGAGATGTTGATCCGTCATTGCGCGCCGACGCTGGCGGGGTTGAAAACAGGGAATATGTATAACGACGCGTTTGAAAGCGAAGCGCACCTGCGGGAAAGCGTCTGTGCGTTGAACAGGCGATTTCGCCGCAAGGGGCTGCACGTGGTGCCGCTCCGCTATCGGAACGGTCGGGCGCTGCTGTACGTTTACCGTCCCGGGAAGCTGGCAAAGGATCTGCTGCATAAAACCGCAGCCGACATTCTGACGGCGGGCGGATATAAGCCGGAAAAGCCCGGGAAATGCATCGCCTGTCTGCGTGAAAAACTGCGGGAGAACGAAGATTTCCCCCATGAGATCGGCCTGTTTCTCGGCTATCCGCCGGAGGACGTGGCCGGATTCATCTGCAACAAGGCGGAAAACTGCAAGTGCGTCGGCTGCTGGAAGGTCTACGGGGACGAAGCCGCGGCGCGGAAAACCTTTGACCGGTTCAAAAAGTGCACCACCGTCTATACCGCGCAGTACGCGCAGGGAAAGAGCATTGAGCGGCTGATCGTGGCCGTTTAAATAGGATCAAAACGAAATGAGGTTATTTGAATGAGCAAAATCGCAATCGTATATTGGAGCGGCACAGGCAATACGGAGGCCATGGCAAACGCCGTGCTGGCGGGCGCAAGGGACACCGGCGCGGACGCGACGCTTTTCACCGCCGACGCGTTTGACGCGGACAGGATTTCAGACTTTGACGCCATCGCCTTCGGCTGCGCCTCTATGGGCGTGGAAGAGCTGGAGGACGGCGAGTTTGAGCCCATGTTCTCCGCCTGTGAACCGGCGCTGAACGGAAAAAGAATCGCCCTGTTCGGCTCCTACGGCTGGGGCGACGGCGAATGGATGCGGAACTGGGAAACCCGCTGCCAGGAGATCGGCGCGGTATTGGCCGCCGAGAGCGTGATCTGCAACGACGCGCCGGACGACGAAGCCACGGCCGACTGCAAAGAGCTTGGCGCGGCTTTGGCGTAAACGTCAGGGACAAAGAAGAAGCACAGGCGACAAACGAAGTTGGGCCGGTGCTTTTTTACCTCTTCTTTTTGTATCCGCAGTCGCAGTACGGGCCGCCGGAAGCAAGGGTGTATTCCCGCACAAAATCAGACGCGCCGCCGGCGTCTGCCATTGCGTAGTCAAGACGGCACATCGCCGGAACCAGTTCATAAAGCCCCACTTCTTTCATCAGCGTACAGATGCCGCATTTGGTGAAGCGCACCTCGTAGCCGCTGCCGTCGGGATACGGCAGGAACTCCATATTCCACGAATACGGGTTCCGGTCCGCCGCCTTCAGCGCGGCGGTCTTTTTCATGCCCCGCACGTCTTTTTCTGAAAACTTCTTTTTCCCGCTCATCCGGCAGAACCATCTGGTGGGAACGGTCATCATCGCGTCATTGTAAAAAACGGTGAGCTTTTCTACCGTGGGGCGGCGCGGCATGCTCAACACAAACGCAGAGAGCATGGCACAGCTCACGATGTTCATCTGAAAACGGTCGGTTTTTTCAAAGGCGGGGATTTTTTTGATGATTGCCCGGTACCGCTGCTTTGCCGACGCCGAAATCTCTTTTGCCTCCTGTACGGAATAACCGAACACGCTGACAAGATGCTCCCGGAAGGATTGTTTGTATAAGATCCACATGCCCAGCGGCATACCGATGTATTTCATGCGCCTGCTCCTTTCATTTCACACAGTTGAAACAGACGATGGAACCATCCGTTTCCAGTTCTACCCTGCTGTAAAGCTGCGTAAGCCTCCGCCGCAGTTCATCTTCTGTTTGAAACGGTGGGGTGAACCAGCCTTTTTTCGACAGGATATTGTTGACCAGCCAGTCTGTGATTTTCGATTTACCCCGGATATAAAAGCAGCCGATGAAAGCGCCGCCGGGCTTCAGCAAGCGCGCCGTCTCGGAAAAGGCTTTTTCCTTATCGGGGAAGGCGTGAAAGCCGTTCATACTGAAAACGATATCAAACGTCTCATTTTAAACGGCAGCGCGCCCACGTCCCCCTGCACGAAAGAAACGTGTTCGCAGCCGGAAAGCCGCGTCTTCGCCCCGGTGAGCATATCTTCGCTGTAATCGAGGCAGGTGATCGCGGCGTCTCTCAGGTTTTGCCATGCGTTCGCGGTAAACACGGCAGTGCCGACAGGCACGTCCAGCAGCGCGCCGTGAAAATCCGCCGGAACAAAGGAGAGCACTTTGCGGGCAATCTCGTTGTCGTCGATCCCGCTCCAGAAGAGCCTGATATAGAGCCTCGAAAAAAAGCTGCCCTGCGTCAGAACGTCGTTGTAAATATTTTTTGAAGCTTTGTACGCGCTTTGTATTTTATCCGCCAAAACGAACCCCTCTTTCCCTTATGCGGTCAGGATGCGCGCGATCTCGTCAAAATCCGCTTTGGCCTCTTTGAAGTATGGCAGCATCGCGTAGCAGTGGATCATGCCGGAACGCTCCCGGACCGTATATTTTACGCCGTATTTTTCGCACGCGTCCGTAAAGTTTTGTTTTGCGCCGTACAGCACCTCGTCGGTACTGTACACGAAGTGGATGTGATCGACGCCGGACAGATCCCCTTTTGAAATATGGATCATATAGTCAGGCACGTCGTCTCTGCCGTGCCGCTCGAATTTTTCCACCTTTTCCATAAAGGCGTAATCCACCATGACGTCTTTGGGATTGTTCGCCTGCATCACGGCACGTTCAGCATCGTTCCACGGCACCTCGCCCGGGGAGACCGCCACGATATGCCGGGGCTGCGGGAGCTTTTGGGCCTGCGTGTTGTTATAGGCCGCCACGCCGATGGCCAGCGCCCCGCCGGAGGAAAAGCCGCAGGTGCTCACGTTGCCCGCGCCGTAGCGCCCGATCATCTGTTTGTAACATTCGTAAACCATCTCATAGGTCTCGGTGATGCAGTGGTCGGTGCAGAGCGGATACATGGGGAACCAGATATCGCAGCCCGTTTTGTCGGCGAGCCGCACAACGACGTCCACGTCGCCTCTGTCCGGCCCGAGCATCATTCCGCCACCGAAGAAATAGAGGATCGCGCGTGCGGCGGGCGTTTCTTTTGTCTGCACGATCAGGTACTTGTGACCCAGCACCTCATGCGTTTGATAGATCGCCTTCTTGTTATTCGGAACGTAAAAGCCGCGGTTTTTGTTCATTTTGCGGACTTGCTCCAGAAACGCCGCCTCCGAGAGGGTGTATTTTTCCTTGATTCCCGAGAGCTTCAAAGCGTAATACAGCAGCTTTGCCGTGATGCTCAAATCAAAGCGCCTCCTTTTTGCTGTTCTCGATCAACGCGGTCAGCCGCGAAGCGAACGCCGTTGGGTGCAGGGTAAAGAATTCCGCGTGGCCCTGCCCCTTGTTTTCCACAAAACGGGTTGCGGGAAAGATCCTTTTAACGTATGCGATATCCTTTTTGCGGGCCTTCTTCTCCTCCTCGCCGTACCAATACTGCACGGGGCAGGAGGGGCGCGCCGTGGGAGAGGGCATGGAATAATTATTACAGGAATAAAACCCGCGCCATATCGTTGTTGCGCTCATGGCGGAGAGCACCTTTTTCACGTATTTCAGGTCCTCCTCCGAATATTTGGATGGGTCGAACACGCTTTTCAGCGCCGAAACGCGCATGTGCTTGCCCAATTCCGTCATCAGAAAATCCTTCGCGCCGATCGCGTAAGTGAGGGGCTTTGGCAGCCGGTAGGGCGTGATGCCCGCGTCGATCACGGCGCACCCGGTTTGTATGCGCCCTTCCGCCAGCATACGGATCACCACGCTGCCGCCCATGGAGCAGCCGTAAAGGCACGATACCTTCTGTAAGCCGCGGGACATGAGCCACGCCGTCATATCGGCGGCGATCCCTTCAACGCTCGTGTAATCCGTCCGGGGCTGATCGGGGTCGTGCCCCGGCATGGCCGGGATCACCAGATGAAAATCCTTTTCCAGCAGTGGGATCACGTATTCAAAGATATCCCACCACACGCCCAGCGGATGAAACAGCACGACGGTATTTTTGTTTTCTTTCCCGAATTCATGGACCGTCAGCATGGGGCGCCTCCTTTATACCGTAAAATCCATGCGGATGATCCGCATTTTCATAAGGCCGTCGGCAATTTTCGACAGCAGACGGAACGCGCCGGGCACGCTTGGGTCCTTCAGGTCGTTGTAGCCGAGCATATAGCCGCGATATGAAACCTCGGCGTTCGCCATCCACGGCAGGATATCGGCTTCTACGCTGTCCACGCTGAAAAAGTTCGCAATGGAGGTGACGCCCGCGTCCTTCACCCAGGTTTTCAGCATGATCTTTACGGCGCGTTTGCCGGCCGCGTCGAAGACGAGCCTGCCGCCAGGAAAGCGCTTCGCCATGGCGGTGAACAGCTTTTTGATATCTCCGGTTTTGAAATAGTAGAACACGCCCGCGGCGAGGAAGCAGACGCCGTTTTCGGCGTCGATTTTATCAAACCAAGAAAAGTCGTTGAGGTCGGCGGCCACGTTTTTCACCCTTTCGCCGTCCGGCAAAAGCCGGTTTCTGACCTCGATCACGTCGGGCAGGTCCAGGTTCACGATGCCGCAAAGACCGTTGTTGCAGTTCTCGGCGGTCTGATCCAGCCCGCACCCGAGGTTGACGATCGTCGCCTTCGGGTGTGTTTTGAGATAATCCTTCGCCTCGGCCATCAGGTCGTTTTCCCGCATCGCCACCTCCAGCGCGCCGAAGCGGTGCGCGAAGCTCTTTGACTTTGCCGCCAGCGCTGAAAAATCATAGTCGATGCGGCCGATCAGTTCCACCGCTTTGTCGTCTCTGAACAACCGGGGGAATTGTTCGGTGCAGAGCTTGCGTCCGTACAGCGGGATGACCAGCGTTTCCTGAACCGTATTTCTTTCAATGCGCGTTTTCTGTTCCATCAATTCCTTCTCCTTATTATTTCCTTGCGAGAACCGCGATCCACGGCTTCGACGGATGGTGGACGCTTTTCACCTCCGAAAAGCCCGTGGCCTTCAGCGCTTTTTCGATCTCCTCTGCGGTGTAATTTTTCATCCCGTCGATAATCTTCTCAAATTTTAGGCTCGTTTTGTCCGTGCCGTCCGATTCGTTGCAGATGAGGAAAAACCCGCCGGGCTTCAGAATCTTCGCGACCTCGGAAAAGCAGTGCGTAAGACCCGGCCAGAAATAGACGGTTTCAAAGGCCGTGGCAAGTTCAAAGCGCTCCGGCGGCAATTGTAAATCGGAAACGTCTCCCCGGCAGACGACGCAGCGTCCGGCTGCAATCAGCGCGCGGTTGTAAGCCCCGGCCTTCTCCACGGAAAGGGCGGAATAATCCAACGCCGTTCCATGCGCGTGGGGATACCGCTTGAGCAGCTCGCCGATGTTGCGCCCGCCTCCGCAGCCGAGATCCGCGATCTCCGACGGCGCCAAAGACGGCAGATGCGTCATGCCCCAGTCGGCAAGCTTCGCGTGGCCGCCGTTCATCCCTCTGAGCATGATCTTACCGAAGAATCCCTCCGGCTTTCTTGTCTGGCTGACGTAATCCTTAAATAATCCCATGCGTCTCTTCTCCTTTTTTAAATAAAATATCTTGTTTTCACAAATTACAAACTGCCTCAACATATGGTTAGATTTGGCTAACCAGCAGCCGGAGAAAAACGCTTTCTCCTGTACGGAAGCGGGAAAGCGTGACAGTGTTTATTTCTTCCCGACGAGCAGCGCGGAACCGGCAAGCCCGAGCCATTTGGCTTCTTTTTTGCCCATAAACGCGCCGTCCGCCGTGTCAATCAGCCGGACGTCTTCGTATCCCTGCGCTTTCAGCGCTTTTACAAAGGCGTTCATATCGCCGTAGCGGGCTTCGCTCATCAGGTCGTGGATCGCGAAGGAGCCGCCCTTTTTCAGCACGCGCAGGGTCTCCAGCAGAAGCTGCTGCTTGTTGTGCCCGGCAATGTTGTGATAAACGTAGTTGCTCGTTACCGCATCGAAGCTTTCATCCGGGAACGGCAAACGGATCGCGTTGCCCTCCGTAAAACGGACGTTCGTTACGCCCTCCGCTTTCGCGTTTCCCTCGCAGCGCCGCTTAGAAAAGACCGCCTTGTACGCGCCGGACCAGATATCGCAGCCCACCATGGCAGCTTTCGGGTTCCGCTTTGCGACGGCGATCGTCAGCGCGCCGCTGCCGCAGCCCACGTCCAGCCCCGTGCCGCCCTCCGGCAGTTTGACGTATTTGGCAGTGCCGTCGATGATCGTCTTCGCCAGCTTGCGCTTCCCGTTATAGTCAAACGTGCGGTGCAGGGCGGCCATCCAGCACGTATAAAACAGTAAAACGAGCGTGCCGGCGCCGAAAAGAATGGCGCAGATCATCCGCGGCGTTCCCTGTAAAATCATTCCCGTTGCGCCGAAAAGCAAAAACAGCACGAACGCGGCGAGCGTTCCGCCGGCAAGCCCGATCACCATACTTTTCGGCACCCAGTTTTTATAGTCGCTCCGCTCCTGAATGACGTCGCTTTCACTCCTTATTGAGTCGCTCCGCTCCTGAATGACGTCGCTGCCGCTTCTTATTGAATCCGGTTTCATATAATTCCCACCTTTTTTATAGGATGACTGTCTCAGCTGACGAGGCGCAGTCTTTCGTTTTTTTTATTGTTCCGTTTTTCCCGGCGATCAGCCAAGCGCCACGTCCAGCGCCATCATCAGGCTGAAGCCCAGCGTAAACATCAACACGCCCACGTGGGAGTGCCGGCCCTGCGCCATATCCGGGATCAGCTCCTCCACCACCACGTAGAGCATTGCGCCGGCGGCGAAGCTCAGCAGATACGGCATCGCCGGAACGATCAGCCCAGCTGCCAGCACTGTAACGAAGCCGAAAACCGGCTCCACTGCGCCGGAAAGCACGCCGTATGCAAAAGCTTTGCGCTTACCTTCGCCTTCGGCGTGCAGCGGCAGGGAGATGATGGCCCCCTCGGGAAAGTTCTGTATCGCAATGCCGATGGCCAGCGCAAGAGCGCCGCCCGCCGTGATCTCCGCATAGCCGGAGCGCAGTCCCGCGTAAACGACACCGACCGCCATGCCCTCGGGGATATTGTGCAGCGTAACCGCCAGCACCATCATCGTGGTGCGGGCAAGTCTGCTTTTGGGCCCTTCCGCCTGTTTGGCGTTCCGGTGAAGATGCGGGATCGCGTGGTCCAACAAAAGCAGAAACAAAACGCCCAGCCAGAAGCCGATAAAAGCGGGAAGAAACGCCAAAACGCCCATCCCCTCCGATTGTTCCATCGCCGGGATCAGCAGGCTCCAGACCGACGCCGCTACCATCACACCCGCGGCAAAGCCGCTGAGGGCTTTCTGGACGTTCTCATTGAGAGACTTCCGCATAAAGAACACGCAGCCGGAGCCAAGGGCCGT
The DNA here is from genome assembly GCA_946627725.1 of uncultured Clostridia bacterium. Taxonomy (GTDB): domain Bacteria; phylum Bacillota; class Clostridia; order Oscillospirales; family Acutalibacteraceae; genus RUG806. The sequence continues at coordinate 1,848 of CAMOVW010000035.1, read as the reverse complement.
TCCGAAAAAAGGAATCATCAGGCCGAGGATCACCGTTTTCATAGTTGCGTCACCTCTTTTTCATCAGCGTCACAGCATTTTTCTTCTCATACAACCGCGTCAGGGATGGGTTTTCAATCAGAACAGCGTGCAGATCCATGCCGTCAGCGCCGAAGCCGCCGGGAAAATCACCAACAGCTTGAGCAGCTGGCTTTTGATGTTGAATCCGTAGCGTGATCGCCGCGCAAAATACAATTGCAAGAAAAACGGTTAAAAGCATGCCGGATTCTCCTGTTTCCGAAAGCTGCAATCGCCCTTACGGGTTAGCGGTTGCTAACATTATTATATCACAAGGTTTTACTTTTGTAAAGCATAAAAATTACCTTTGGCTAACAAAAAAAGGCGGACACGGGGATCATACGAAGTTGTCTGACGAAAACCCACCAGATCAATCATACCCCGTACCGCGATCTGACAGAAATACTGTAATCCGCACATTCGACAAACCTCCGGTTCTTTGGTAGAAATATAAAAACCGCTGCTCGGCGTCCCTTCATCAGAAGCCGGGCAGCGGTTCCCTTTTAGATAGCAGTTATTTTTTATTGCTTATTCCGTGACTGTTCTGAAATGTATGATATTCTTACCGCGGGCAACATTCTGTACGCCGCTGATTTCGATCAGAATATCACGGTCATATTCGCCGACATGGATGGTTTTTAGCGTTTCAAAGCGGTCGAAATGCAGTTCTCCCGTTCTCAGAACCGTGTTATTGCCATAATCCCATACGGTGTAATAAACCGTGCAGGTATCATTCATGGGTTCGGAGAGCTTCACCGGAACACGGTTTGACGCGCCGCGCCCGTTTGAGACCGACGCCGGATCGCAGAAACCGACCGTCGCGGTACCGTCGTTTGCGAACGGATCGCAAAGATGATACTTCGCGTGCGTATCCCCGATTACGGAGGTAAACTTACGGTAAGTGAATTCCTTGTTGTTTATCGCCTTATAAGAGCGTTCGATCGCCAGACCTCCCTTGACGTAGAAGCGGTTGCCGTCGGCGTACATATCATAGAAGGATGCGTGAGGAGGCAGATCGAAAATGAAGAATGAGCCCCAATCCTTTTCACAATAGAAGGTGTTGTTCGTCATAACCGTATTTTTCCAGGAATAGACGGGGCCAAGAGTGCCGAACCGGTATTCGGGTCCCCAGTGGTCTATCACCGGATTGCCTTTGGCAAAAATGACGTTGTTGTCAAGAATGGCTCCCTCGGCGCTTGCGAAGCGGATGCCGCCGTCAAGCACGCTGTTTCTGACGCGGACGCCCGGCACGTCGATCTCAATGTGGACCGCAATGCCGGATTGGTTGTCGAGGGACGTGCATTCATTTACGTCAACGTTCCAGTTGAAATTGTCGAACCAGAGGTCGTTTGAGGTGTTATGGGCGAAATAGCAGCCGCGCCATGTGATATTTTTGCAGACCATCATTTTCGTCGTGGCGGGATCGGGCGAATCGTATTTGCCCCAATCGATCTTTTTGCCTATATTCGTAAACGCGCAGTCCTCGACGACGAAATTCATGCTTCGGAACCCGGCCCCGATGCCGCCTGTCCCGTCGGAATCAAAGGAGCAGCGGCGAATGAGAACGTCTTCGGTCGTTCTGTCATTCGAGCCGTGGTCGAAGCCGAGCCCCGAGGTGCCAGCGTTGTTGAATACGCAGTCCTCCACCAGAACGTGCTGCGGTTTACCCATGTTGACCATGGATCTGTCCCAGATGCGCCCGGCGCAGTTCGCAAAGGTCAAGCCGCGCAATACGACGTATTCGCGGCTGTTCGTATCGAGGATGTACGCGCCGGAGCCGTTCTCGCCGGC
>CAMOVW010000034.1 GCA_946627725.1 uncultured Clostridia bacterium | reverse complement strand
ATCCCGCACTGTGATTCTCGCTATACGCTATACGCTCAATGCTCAACGCCAAACTTCAATTTGTTTTATTACACGAATCGATTCAACATATCAACCCTGAAAAAAGCGACCTGCATATCCGCAAGCCGCTTTTGTTTTTCAAAATTCCGAATTACGCATTCCGAATTCCGAATTATTTGATCAGGCACTCGCCGGTCATGTCGGCAGGCTGGGGCAGGCCCATCACCTTCAGCATTGTGGGGCAGATATCCGCCAGACGGCCGCCGGCCTTCAGTTCGCCGGGGGCGCCCACCATGCAGAAGGGCACGGGGTTGGTGGTGTGGGGGGTAAAGGGCTTATCATCGGGGCCGATCATCATATCCGCGTTGCCGTGGTCCGCAGTGATGAAGCATACGCCGCCCATTTCGAGCGTGGCGTCCACCACTCTGCCCACGCACTCGTCCACAGCCTCAACCGCCTTTACGGCAGCCTCGAACACGCCGGTGTGGCCTACCATATCGCAGTTGGCGTAGTTCAGGATCACCGCGTCGTATTTGCCGGAGCGGATCTGCTCGCAGACCGCGTCGCACACCTCGTAGGCGCTCATTTCGGGCTTCAGATCGAAAGTGGGTACGTCCGGGCTCTGGATCAGGATGCGGTCTTCACCCTCAAAGGTCTTTTCTTCGCCGCCGTTGAAGAAGAAGGTAACGTGGGCGTATTTCTGGGTTTCGGCGATGCGCAGCTGGGTTTTGCCGTTGTTCTGCAGGTACTCGCCGAAGGTATTGGTAAGGGTTTCGGGCGGGAAGGCCACGCTCACGTTCGGCATGCTTTCGTCATATTGGGTCATGCACACGTAGGTAAGCGGGAAGAAGCCGTTTTTGCGCTCAAAGCCACTGAAATCGGGGTCCACAAAGGTGCGGGTGATCTGACGGGCGCGGTCGGGGCGGAAGTTGAAGAAGAAGACGCTGTCGCCGCCCTTGATGCAGCCGTCCTTGTTCACCACGGTGGGGATAATGAACTCATCGGTTACGCCCGCGTCGTAGGATTTCTGCATGGCGTCCACGGGATCGGGATTCTGATTGCCCTCGCCGTAAACAAACGCGGCATAGGCCTTTTCAACGCGGTCCCAGGCAAAGTCGCGGTCCATGGCGTAATAGCGGCCGGTGATGGTGGCGATGCCGCCAAGGCCCAGCTCGGCGCACTTTTTCGCAGTATCGGCCACAAAGCCCTTGCCGGAGGTAACGCTCACGTCGCGGCCGTCCATAATGCAGTGCACGTACACCTTTGTAAGGCCGTAGGCTTTTGCCATTTCAAGGATGCCGAACAGATGCTCGATGTGGGAGTGCACGCCGCCGTCGGAAAGCAGGCCCATCAGGTGCAGGGCGCTGTTGTTCTTTTTGCAGTTTTCCATGGCGTTCAGAATGGCCGGGATCTTCTGAAAATCGCCGTCCTGAATGCTCTTGGAGATTTTTACCAGCATTTGGTAAACCACGCGGCCCGCGCCGATGTTGGTATGGCCTACCTCGCTGTTGCCCATCTGGCCGTCCGGAAGGCCCACGTCGAGGCCGGAAGCGCCGATGGTGGTAAAGGGGCACTCGGTAAAATATTTGGTAAGATGGGGCGTTTTTGCGGCCTTGATGGCGTTGCCGTAGGTCTCTTCACGGATGCCGAACCCATCCATAATACAAAGTACAACAGGTTTTTTCATCATCAATTCACTCTTTCTCTTTTAGAAAATCGGAATTCGGAATGAGAAATGCGGTATGAAGGAAGCGCTGCGCCCTTACCTCATTATAAGCCCGTATCCCACGTAATTCCGAATTCCGAATTCTTTATTTATTTGGAGGCTGCCTTTACGATCACGCTGAAGTCCGCCGCCTTGAGGGACGCGCCGCCGATCAGGCCGCCGTCTACGTTGACCTTAGAGAGAAGGCCCTCCGCGTTTTTCGCGTTCATGGAGCCGCCATACTGAATGGTAACGGTTTCGGCCACGTCTGCACCGTAAGCCGCGGCAACCGCGTTGCGTACAAAGCCGTTGCCCTCGTCCGCCTGCTCGTCGGTGGCGGTAACGCCGGTGCCGATGGCCCATACGGGCTCGTAGGCGATGATCACGTTCTTCAGCTGCTCGGCGGTAACGCCGGTAAGAGCGATCTTGGTCTGGTATTCAAGCAGAGCTTCGGTGTAGCCCAGCTCTCTCTGCTCAAGGGTTTCGCCCACACAAAGGATCACCTTCAGGCCTGCGTCAAGGGCGGCCTTGGTGCGAAGGTTTACGGTCTGGTCGGTCTCGCCGAAATACTGACGGCGCTCGGAATGGCCGATGATCACGTATTCCACGCCCACGGCCTTGAGCATATCGGCGCTCACTTCGCCGGTGTATGCGCCGCTGGCCTTGAAGTGCACGTTTTCGGCGCCGATCTTAATGTTGGAACCCGCGGCAGCCTCGGTGGCGGCAGGGATATCAACATAAGGTACGCAAAGAACCACGTCGCATTTAGCGTCGGCCACAAGGGGCTTCATCTCTTCGATCAGGGCCTTCGCCTCGGCGGGGGTCTTGTTCATTTTCCAGTTGCCGGCGATCACAGCCGCTCTTTTTGCTTTATCCATTTTTGTTCCTCCGTTATATTGTGTTTATTTCTCGTCGATGCAGGCGATACCGGGAAGCTCTTTGCCCTCAAGGAATTCAAGGGAAGCGCCGCCGCCGGTGGAGATGTGGCTCATCTTATCGGCAAAGCCCAGCTTTTTGATGGCCGCAGCGGAATCGCCGCCGCCGATGATGGAGATGGCGTCCGTTTCGGCAATGGCCTTGGCAACGGCAATGGTGCCCTCCTCAAACTGCGGCATCTCGGTAACGCCCATGGGGCCGTTCCAGATGATGGTGCCCGCGCCGATGAGGGACTTGGCGAACAGCTCGCTGGTGACCGGGCCGATATCAAGGCCCATCCAGCCGTCCGGGATGGAATCGGAATAAATGCGCATATAGGGCGCGTTCTCGTTGTACTCCGTGGCGATCTTGTTATCCACGGGCAACATGAAGGGCTTGCCCAGCGCCTTTGCCTTTGCCATCATCTCTTTAGCGGCCTCGATGTTATCCTTATCCACAAGGGAATCGCCCACGTTCAGGCCCTGCGCGGCAAAGAAGGTATAGGCCATACCGCCGCCGATAAGGAGCTTATCGCACTTATCCAGCAGGTTGTTGATGACGCCGATCTTATCGGAAACCTTTGCGCCGCCGAGAATGGCAATCAGAGGACGCTTCGGATTTTCAAGCGCGCCGCCGATGAACTCGATCTCTTTCTGGATCAGATAACCCACGGCGGAGGGAAGGTAATCGGCTACGCCCGTGGTGGAGGAATGGGCTCTGTGCGCGGAACCGAACGCATCGTTCACAAAGATATCGGCCAGCGCGGCAAAAGCCTTGGAAAGCTCGGGATCGTTTTTGGTTTCGCCCTTTTCAAAGCGAACGTTTTCAAGCAGCATCACGTCGCCGTCGTTCAGTTCGGCGGCAAGGGACTTGGCGCTCTCGCCTACCACGTCTTTGGCCAGCTTTACTTCTTTGCCCAGCAGCTCGGAAAGGCGTGCCGCTACGGGAGCCATGGAAAACGCGGGATCGAACTCACCCTTCGGGCGGCCGAGATGAGAGCAGAGGATCAGCTTCGCGCCCTGATCGATGAGGTATTTGATGGTGGGAAGAGAGGCAACGATGCGCTTATCGCTGGTGATAACGCCGTTTTCCATCTTTACGTTGAAATCGCAGCGTACAAGGACCTTTTTGCCCTTAACGTCGATATCTTCAACGGTTTTCTTGTTGAGTGTGCTCATGTTGGTTAACTCCTTTTTCTGACAATAATTTTACTTATTTATTTTATATTATTGTTAATAAATTATCAATCCGCAGATTCACCAAACCGTACAAATTCAGCAGGCGGATTTTGTGTATTATTTTGAATACCGCGCGTCCGCGTCCGTTTTGCCGTTACTTGCTCCAAAACAGATAATCATCCAGCAGTACGGCACGCACCGGCGCCGCCTCCACTCCGCTGATGCGTATGGGCTGGGCCAGAAGAAAGTATTTGCCGGGGCGCACGGCGGAAAGATCGAGATTTTCAAGGATCGCCACGTTTTCGCTCAGCAGCGCGCGATGAGGGCCGACCTGATCTTTTGCGCAGCCCACGCTCATGCTGTCGGTGCCGATCAGCTTCAGCCCCATAAAGGCTGCCTCCTCCGCCCCGGTACGGTCGAAATACGCCCTGCCGCCGCTTTTCAGCAGCAGCCGCTCCACCCGGGGAAAGCACTGCTCCACATATTGCCCGGTAAGCACGGTCTGGGTGGGCTCAAACACGGTGCATTCGCCGATAAAGGGCTCCAGCGGAACCGACGAGATATCTTTGCCGGTGCGCAGAAAGTGCAGCGGCGCATCCGCATGGGTGCCCGCGTGCAGACCGGTAGAGAGCACCGCAAGATTGCACATATCCCCTGCGGCAATGGAAGAAAAGACCGATACCTCCGGCACGGGATCGCCGGGATATACCGGCGCGGTGCGCAGATCCTTTGAAATGTCGATCAGTTTATAACTCATACTCAGGCGCTCACATTCACCTTGCTGTCGATCAGCTGCACGGTGACCAGGAACACGCCCACCGCCAGCAGCGCCAGCACAAAAACGCCGGTAAGCGGGGCTGCGCCGTAACCGCTGGCCCATGCGGCCTGCACCTCGGCTTCACTGGTTACAAAGGTGAAGGCATCCTGCGATACCACAATATGCACCTTTGCCATGTTCTGGACCACGCGGGAGACCGTTTCACAGATAAAGAAAGCCCCGAAAAAATACAGCACGCTGCCCATTTTGCCCAATTTGCTGAACGGGCGGCAGTTGGAAAGGGTGACGGCAAAGAATACCAGCAGCACGAATACGCAGGCGCGCACACCGCCGTTAAAAGCATACAGCCCGGCGAGATTCAGCACCACATGGATATCCGGCGCTGTGATACCGGCGGCGTCACTGAGCTGCCGCACCATTTCCACAACCAGCGAATACAGGCTGTAGTAATCGGAATCCCCCTCGATCACGCTCATGGAATGCCGGATCAGATACATCATGGAACCGAAAGTGCACAAACAGAGCGCCGCGTAGCTGAGAATCACCCAGAAGGAACCGGAAAACCATTTTGCGAACAGCAGCGAAGAGCTGCGCACCGGCAGCGTAAGGGTAAGCTGCCCCTCCGCCTCATACATATTGCGGCGGAATTCGCCGAACACGGCAACAAAGGTGAGCAGCACGCCGATGGCGGCGGTGATACAAAGCGCGGCGGCGGAAACGACCTTGATCGCCATACCTACGCCGATGCCCCGGTCGCCCCATTTGGTCCAATCCACCAGCATCAATATCGCCATGATCACACCGATGATACCCATGGCCGCATAATAGGGATAAACCGCGCTGGCATTCGCTTTGAAGGAATTTTTAATCAACTTCCCAAGCATCGCCGATCACCTCCTTAAAGATCTCTTCCACCGTTTTGCCGGTGGCGCGAAGTTTATCGATACCGGTGTTTACCAGCACCCGGCCCTTGCCCAGCATCAGCACGTGATCGAAGCTGTGCTCCAGATCGTTTACCAGATGGGTAGAGAGCAGAAGGGTGGAATTCACCTTGTAATTCTTCATAATGATATCCATGATCACGGCGCGGGCAGCCGGGTCCACGCCGCCGAGGGGTTCATCCAGCAGATAGATATCCGCCGCGCGGCTCATCACCACCAGCAGCTGAAGCTTTTCCTGCATGCCCTTACTCATGGTTTTGATGCGCTGGTTCAGATCCAACCCGAAATCCGCCGCAAATTCGATGGCCTTTACCTTATCGAAATCCTGAAAGAAATCGTTAAAGTAATTGATGCAGTCGATGGTGCGGAAGCGCTTCGGGAAATAGGTACTGTCCGGCAGCAGCGCAACCTTGGCCTTAGAGGCCACGCCGATGCTTTTGCCGTCTACCTTCACAAGGCCGGTGTAATCGTGAATCAACCCGGCAAGGATCTTGATCAGCGTGGTTTTGCCGCAGCCGTTGGGCCCGAGCAGCCCCACGATCTTACCCGCGGGGATATCGAAAGAGATATCGTTCAGCACTCTGTGCCCGCCGTAATCCTTCGACAGATTACGGACCTTGAACGCGTAACCGCTTTTCGCGGGGCGCGCAGCGGGAGAAAGCTGATCCTGTTCTGCGGCCTCCCCGGGGAGGTCCTCTTCCGGGGCCGGCGCGGCGGTATGATCCGTTACGGGAGGCGCGGCGTCCGCTTCGGGTTCGTCTGCGTTATCCGTATACGAAACTTCTCCGTAATCGTCATCGGCTGCGTAATCCAGCGCCTGAAGATCCGGGGTATCGTTTCTGTCCAATTCTTCCATTCTGTATTCTCCCTTCAACCGCCTCAAACGCGGTTATCCTCTTTTTCCTGGAACTGCCCCAGCGCGGGATCGGAATCCACGCCGGTAAAGCTCTCGTCCGACAGCGCCCGCAGCGCCACGGTGAGCGCCGTATCGTTATAGGCGATGGAATCGTGATACTGATTCCGGAAATACCAGGTGCTGTTCGGGAACGCCCCTGTGGAGGCGTCCAGAGTACCATCCGGGGAAAGGCGGGCCGAGGGCCCGATCTCCGCCTCGGGAAGCTTCCGCCCCAGCGGCGCCGCCTTTGCGCCCAAAGAAGCGGAGAAGATATCGATCACGCCGTCCGAAGAACTCTTACCGGCGTGTTCGAGGCCCTCCATCAGAGAGCGGCCGTAGCAGGCGCAGATATAAATGCAGATCCCCTTTTCTTCAAGGCCCTTCAGTGTTTGCGGCAGCGAAACCTGCGCGGCGTGATAGCGGTCCGTTTCCTCTTTCAGCGGCTTATGGGCCGCGTCGGAAAGATTTTTTGCGGCAAGCTCGTCGTATACGTCCGGCGGCAGGCATGCCCACATGGCGCCGCTGCCCGAGAGCACGTCGCAGATCAGGGTATCCAACAGTTTTTCGGTAACGTTCTTCAGCACGTCCGGCGGCAGCATACCCAGCAGCGGTTTCAGCTTTGCTGCGGCATTCTCCCCTGCCACAACGCCGAGCGCCGCTTCGGCGCGGCCGGGATCCACCTTTTTGCGGAACACGTCCGCAAGGGTAAGGGTACCCTGCAGCGCGGGCACAAAATATACCACGCGGTGTACGTCGTCGGCGCCGTAAAGATCGAGATAGGCGGTAAACATGGCGCCGCCCAGGCTCAGCGGCAGATAATTCACCTTTTCGCTGCCGGTGCGTTCTTTTACCATTTTTACAAAATCGCGCAGTTCCTCCGCCACCTGATAAGGCCGGGCAAAGGAGTTATAGGCAAAGAAAAACACGTTCTCTTCGCCGATCACCTTACTGAGGTTCTGCACCGGCGCCATCTTGTAGATATAGCGCTTTTCCTCCGCCGTGCATTCCGAAAGCGGATAGTTATAGGTAACCGCCTTCAGCCGACGCGCCATATTGCCGTCCGGCCGGGTGGCAAGGCCGCTCAAAGCGTCGTGCGCCGCGGATGCGAGCGCATCCGAAAAGCCCGCGTCTCGCCGGAAGAAGAGCATCTTCATAAAGGGGCCCTTCATTTTGTCGATCAGCCCGTCTTTATCGATATGCAGCGGCCACACCGTGCGCAGCGTATTCCCTGCCGCATCCGTTTCCACAACTTTGGATTGGCCGATCCCCGGTACGATCACTACGGGATAATATTGATTGTCTGCCATAAACCGCATCACTCCATAGTTATTTAAATTATCATACCATGTCAAAGAATAAAATACAAGTAATTTTTGAGGAAAAAACAGTTTTCACGGAATTTGTGTGAGAATGGAATAAACTGCAATTGAGGCACTCTCTTCCCCTCAAACAACAAAAAAACGGACGCCCCATCGGAGCGCCCGGATCATAAGATCAACGTTTATTTTTTGAACAGGTTTTTGAAGAACCAGAAGAAGGTGTGGATCAGCGCCACCAGACGGCCCCACAGGTTAGAAGGATGCACCTTACCGCAGAAGGGACATACGCCGGAATGGCTCTCGCCGTCACTGCCGGAGGGGGTAACGGCAACGGGATCGCAATGCACCATGGTAAAGCCTTCGCCTGCGGGCATGGTATAGGTGCCGTCCGCGTTGGCCTTCAGCTCTTTGCCGTTGGCGCTCACGATGTAACCGCCGGTCCAGCCGGGATGCAGCACCACGCTGAAGGTGAGCGGGCGGGAGGAATACCACAGGATAGCGGGCGTATCGTCGCGGTAGATGCTGTATTCAACACCGTCCGCATACAGCACATAGTGCATATCGCCGGATACCACAAACTGCACCTGTTTATCCGTTTCAGTCTGCCAATAGATGGGGTTGGTCTCTTCTTCGCCGCAGCGTGCGCATACGCGTTTTTCAAGGCCCGCCGCCTCGGGGGTGGCCTCGGTTACAACCGTCCAGGCGCTCCAATTATGGCCCAGCGCTTCGACCTCACGGGTCTCGGTATGAGAGGCGTCATTTGCGCAAACACGGATCTCGCTGCCGGACGCCGTACAGGTGGCAGGGGCGGTTTCGGTCCATTCGCCCCAGCTGTGGGCGTTTTCCGCAACGGGCGTTTCAATCGTTTCCCTGCCGAGTTCCACGCCGCACTCACAGGCGGTAACCTGCGTATAGCTGCCCTTGGCAGCACAGGTGGCAGGGATCACGTCTTCCTGCGTAATGATATTGTTGCCGGTGTGGTTTGCGGGATCAATTGCGATCTCCTTGTTCGGCGTTCTGCTGATCACTTCGCCGCATTCGCAGGTCACAACCTCGGTGTAGCTGCCCTTCGCAACACAGGTGGCAGGCACAACGTCCGCCTGCGTGGTGGTATTGTTGCCGGTATGGTTTGTAGGATCGATTGCGATCTCCTTGTTCGGCGTTCTGCTGATCACTTCGCCGCATTCGCAGGTCACAACCTCGGTGTAGCTGCCCTTGGCAACACAGGTGGCGGGAACGACGTCCGCCTGCGTGGTGGTATTGTTGCCGGTGTGGTTTGCGGGATCAATTGCGATCTCCTTGTTCGGCGTTCTGCTGATCACGGTTCCGCATTCACAGGTAACGACCTCAGTGTAACTGCCTTTGGCCACACAGGTGGCAGGCACAACGTCCGCCTGCGTGGTGGTATTGTTGCCGGTGTGGTTTGCAGGATCGACAGCCGCCGTTTTGCTTGTTGTTTTTGTGCAGCCGGTGCATTTGTAAGTGGCGGCGCCGGGGGCCATACAGGTCGGCGTTTGGGTATAGGCAACAAAGGTATCAAACGAATGCGCCGTAGCGGTAAAGGACGCGGTGATCGTTTTTGCGGCTGTGATATTGGTATAGCCGCTCCAGCCGTTGAAGGTATAGTGGTTTGTATCGTCCGGCGCTTTGGTCTGCGCGGCGGGCGGGGTGGCGCTGCCGCCGTGGTTCACGGTTTCGGTTTTCAGCACCGTGCCGTTTTCGGCTTTGAACGTAACGGGATAGCTGTTGATGGTGGCCGCGCCTACGTTGATGGCGGTGGCCGCCGTAATATTGGAAACGGTATAGGTGATGGTGTTGCCGCTCTTTGATGCTGCTACCGTGCCGTTTGTGGCGGTAACGGCGGGGTTCGGGCTGTTTGTGTAGCCCGTAGAAAGCGTTACGGTAAAGCTGACGCTGCCGGCGTAATACGCCTTTGCGGCGGGGGTGGTATTGGTATAGCCGGTTCCGTTTTTGGTAAAGGTAACGTCCAGCTGATTCCGGGAATAATACAGGTCGATCACGCGGGTGCCGTCCGGCGCCACGGTGGTAGTGGCAACCACGGTATTGCCCACCTTGCCCTCTTTGTATGTAAAGCCGGTGTAGGTCTTTTTCAGATTGGCAAGGGTGAGGGTAGCGTCCGAAGTGCCGGTCTTGTTCTCGGTCTCCTTCAGCGCGTAGCCGGAGCCGGATACGTTCATCTGATAGTGGTTCACTTTATACGCCGTGTTGGTGTTGGCGGTCCAGCGGGCATAGAGGGTTGTGGCAGCCGTTTTGTTCCAGGTTCTGGCGGATGCGCCGGCGGCGGTGTAATACTGGGTACCGCCGGTTGTTGCGGAGGTATCGTAATAGCCCTGGAAGGTGTAGCCGGTTTTCTTGGGCATAGTGGCGGAGGGCATGGCGCTGTCGTAGGTGGCGGTAACGCTGGCGGTGCCTGCCGTGGTGGCGGTATTGCCGTTCAGAGTTACGGCGTAGGTATTGGCGGTCCACTGGGCGTAGAGCGTGCCGGTGCGCGCGGTGTTGGAGGGTACGGTGGTGCCGAAGGTATAGGCAGCGCTCTGGCCGATCACGCTGCTGCCGCCGGAGGACGCCTGGAAGTAGCCCTTAAAGGTATAGCCCGTGCGGGAGGCCGTGGGCGTGGTGGCCGTATACTGATAGCGCCCGCTGATGGTGGAGGCGCTCACCGTGCCGGAATTGCCGTTGAAGGTGATGGTGAACCGGGGCTCCCATTTGAGACATGCGTAGCCGCCGTTGATGTTATAGATATCCGTGATCCACGCGCCGGCGCTCTTCCAATAGTTGGTACGGTTGGCATAGCCGTTGAAGGTGCTGACGTACCCGGCGGAGGCGCTTGTGCTCGCCTTATGGTAGCAGTTTGCCGGGGTACCCTTGTTTTCGGAGGTATAGCTGTTGGTGGTGGAGGAGCAGTTCGCGCCGCTGTACACGTTATAGAGCGTGCTCTTCATATCGCCCACCACGGTGCCCGCGCGGGTGCCGGTAGCGGTGGAATTCAGGGTATAGCAGTCGGTCAGGTTGTGGCGGATATCGCCCACGATCACGCCGGAAACGCCGGTGCCGGACATATTGACCGTGCTGTTTTTCACAAAGCACTGGTAGATCTTGCCGCTGCCCTGTGCCTGACCCACCAGCGCGCCGCAGCGGTAATCGGTGGGGCCGTTGCCGTAGATCTGAGCGCCCGTGATACCCACGCAGTTGATGGTGGCGTTTTCGGTGTAGCCGAACAGCCCCTTATATGTATAAAGGGTGTTACGGCTGGAAGAAGTACCGATCTTCATATTGGAGATGATATAGCCGTTGCCGTTGAAGGTACCCGAAAAGGCGCGGGTGCGGTTGGTCTGCCAGATGCCGATGGGCGCCCAGTCGTAAGCGGAAAGGTCGATATCCGCCTTCAGGGCGATCTTTGCGCCGGAGTATGCGCGGCCGTTGTTCACAAAGCAGGCAAGGGAACGCATTTTTGCGGCGCTGTCCACGATATAGCCGTCCGTGGCGTTATAATCCAGCGGACCGGTGGACTGCCAGATCAGCTGCGGCCAGCCGCCGTTATTGGAGCTCGACATAAAGCTCTCGGGGCCGTAACCGGTATTGGTTCCGTTGCCAACGATCGTACCGGTAACCGAAGTTTCGCCGTAAGCATAGATAAAGGAACCGTCGCTGTCGTCACTCTTAAAGGGATAGTAGTTCACAAAGCTGAAAGCCACGGTGCCGTTGCCGTCGCCCACAAAGCCGCCCTTGCGGCCGCTGCCCTGGGTAAGGCTCACGTTATAGGCGTAGCATTTATATATGGTAGAGGTAGAGTCACTGGTTTGCTGCCCGCAGAAGCCGCCGATCACGCACACGCCGTTCTGGTTGATGGTAACGTTGCGCACGTAGCAGCCCTGGATCACGCCCTTGCTGTAGCCCACAAAGCCGCCCACGCGCTCGTCGTCGCAATAATGGTTGATGTAATACTGCGCCGTCTCCACGCCGAGGTTCAGGATCACGCTCGCGCCGCCCGTGATACCGAACAGACCCACGTGCTTTACGGAAGCGCGGTTGGACGTACTTGTGCCCACGCGCACGTTCTTTACCACGTGGCCGTTGCCGTCGAAATAGCCGCGGAACCAGGCGTTATTTTCGGAATAGGTGGCGGAGCCGCCGTTCTGCCGCTGAATGCCGATGGGCGTCCACTGCCGGTTGTTCAGGTCGATATCCGCGGTGAGCACGAAATACTTGCCGCCGGACCAGCCGGTATTGTTGTTTGTGAGCTGCGCCACGCCCGCCAGCTTTGCGGCGGTATCGATGATATAGGGCGAAGCCGCGGTACCGGAACCGGAAAAAGAGGTGGTAACGGAGCCGTCCCATGTGCTGACGGCAGCCTGCGCCACAGGGGCGTGATCAGAAAGCGGGATCGCGCACAGCATGAGGCAGAAAACAAAAAAGACGGAAATGAGCGATAACACTTTTGTTCGCATTTGAAACTTCTCCTTTGCATTAGAACATACCAATATATATTATAAAAGAATGGAAAAGTATTTTCAAGCGCGAACAATCAGCGTTTTTCACAAAAATCCGTCGTTCACGTTGGTGATTATTCCGATGTCAAAAAGGGGCCGGGCGGCGCGTTTGATTCCGCCGCCCACAGCGTCCAAGCGTCAACCGCGGCACTCTCTGCGGATGCAGGGCAGCGGCTCGATCTCGCAGGGGCGGTCCGCATAGAAGCGGTAGGGCTTGCTGTAATCCATACCGGCGCACATCAGCATACTGCCCGCGGCGCAGTTGAATACCTCGCTCCAAAGCGTAGTTACCATGTGGGGCAGGGTTTTATGATGATAATAAAGCCGATTGCGTGAGAGCAGATCCATGGCCGCGGTTTCACTCATCACGCCCCCAGCATCGCAATAGGCTTTGCAGATGCGCTCATAGCGGTCCCAGCCCTTGCCCCTGGTATTGTCGCCGCCGGGGGTGAGGAAATAGTTTGCAGCAACAAGGGGATCGTAAGGCGTCTCCTGCCGCAGAACGTGCATTTCATTATCCACATATTCCACCACGGCGCTGTCGCCGGAGGCGTCGGTGAACACGTAATGATAGGCAACGCCCAACAGATCGTGCATATCGTAAGAAGAAAACAGGCGGATCGCCTCCTCCACCGTGGCGCAGGTATCCAGCGCGGCACGCAGCGCAACGCTGGTCATAATGGGGGTTTTGCCGGTATTCTGCTTTGTTGGCTTCGCCTTGATCTGCAGTATGGCGCAGGCAAGGCCCTTTTCGTTGACGCCGTCCATGGAGGCGTAGGGCGCAACCAGTACCCGCATGGGCTTCTTTGCGCCGCCGAGGGTGAGATGCTTCATACCGTGGAGCATCATGGTGTGATCCACCGCGGCCACGCTCCTGTAGCCGTCTTCCGGCGCGGTCCACACCACCAGAACCGGGGCCTGCTTATAATCGAAATTGCGCCCCATCAGCGGCTCACCGGCTTCGTTTACCACGCTGAAGGCCGAGCACCCGCCCGCCTGCTTGAAGGGATCCGGAAAGAGGAACGGATAATCCACCTGCCGCTGCAAAAACCGGACGGTACCGAGCAGATCTTTACTACCCGCCTGCAGCAGTTCCCGCAGCCCGTAATCGCAGCGGTACTGCATGATCCAAAGGTTTTCATCCACCTGTTTGAGCGTGGATAAGGTCTGCTCCCGCAAAAGCTTTGCATCCGCACGCATATGCGCGTCCATAAAATACGCCTCCCGAAACTTACATTAAATTAAATTTAACACATTTCGCAAGAAGCGTCAATCGCTAAATTGCGGATTTCCCTTCATGAGAGGAAAATCCCTGTCCATCAGCAGGCGGCGCAGCCAGCCGGCGGCGCCGGTGTAGAGGCTCCAGCCGCCGCGGCCCTCCAAACCGGGGGCCATACAGATATCCGCCGTAACGGCGTAGGGCTCGTTGAGAAAACGCTTGTTCAGAAATGCGTCTTTGCTTCGCAGCGCGGGGATCAGCGCGGGCAGAAGGGCCTCGTATTCCTCCGTAAGCCCCTCGCGCCGCAGGGCCATGGCGAACCACACCGCCGCGTGGGTATACTGCCCGGCGTTTTCACGCACGCCCGGGGGATAATCGTTCACGTACCCGGCGCGGGGCGGAGCTTCGGTAAAGGGCGGGTAAAACAGACGGAGCGTTTTATAAACGGGGTCCCACAGTTTGTTCCACGCTTCCCGCAGGGCGCGGCGGCGGAGGTCTTCCGCGCCCACCCCGGCGAACACCGCAAATGCCTGCGGCAGCAGATCTATGGCGCAGGAATCCGCGTTTTTATCCCCCAGCGGCGCGCCGGAATCGTAAAAGCCCCGCAGAAAATATCTGCCGTTAAACGCGCAGGCCATGATCTTTTCTCTCTGGTCAGCGGCGATCAGCAGAAGGGCGTTTGCGGTTTCGGGATCCTGCCGCGCCCGCGCCAATGGGGCAAACGCCTCGCACACAACGGAGAGGAACATGGAAAGCCATACGCTCTCCCCTCGCCCGGCGGCGCCGGCCTCGTTAAAGGAATCGTTCCAATCGCCGCCCCGCAGCAGGGGCAGGCCGTGGGGGCCGAACCGCAGCGCGTTTTTCAGCGCGCAAAGGCAGTGGGTGTACAGGCTGCGGCGGTGTTCTCCGCCGTACCAATCGCCGTAACGCTCCCGCTCATCTTTGGATAAGGCTTCTCCCGCAAGAAAGGGGACGGGCAGATCGAGCGCTGCCGTATCGCCCGTAACGGCCGCATATTCCGCCGCGGCCAGCGGCAGCCAGAGGGCGTCGTCCGCACAGCGGGTGCGCACCCCTTTCAGATGGGGCCGGGGCAGCGTAACCGGATGGAACCAGTGCAGCGCATCCCCCTCAGGGAACTGCGCGGCGGCGCACCGCAGCAGCTGCACCCGGGCGCGTTCGGGATAAACGTCGATGATATTCATGCAGTCCTGCAGCTGATCGCGGAAACCGAAGGCGCCGGAATTCTGAAAGAACCCCACCCGGGCAAGCACGCGGGTATTGTAAACCACGTGCAGCAGCAGCGCGCCCGCAAAGCGGGATACGACCGGATCGCTGTGCTTTATCTCCCTTCGCCGGGGCTGCATGGGCCGGAACGGCAGCGCGCAGAGGGCCTCCAGAGCGGCGGCGGAAGCGGCCCACGCAAGGCAGAAGCACACCTCCCCCGTTGCCCCCTTCAGCGGGATGTGCAGCGTGCCCGCGCCGCGGCGGAAGGCGGCCTCCCCCGGCAGATCGGCAACGAAGCGCATATACCCGCCGTAATCGGTATTGGCCGGGTTTGTGAACGTAAGCCCGCCGGAAACAACCGCGCCGTGCACGTAATGCTGCCGGGCGGCGCCGTCGCACATACGGGGCAGGATGCGGTAGGCAAGCGTTCCCCCTTCGGCCCCGCGCCAGCGCACGCGCACCTGTTTTTTCATCGCTTTTTCATCCACGCGCACCGTAATGCGCAGCTGCACACCGCCCGCCAAGGCGCCGTAAACCGCCGCATGGTCCGTAAAATAAACCGCAGCCCCCTTCAGGCAATCGTAGGTTTTGCCGCCTGAATGAAACAGCAGCCGTTCCCCGGGGGCGGGGGTGCAGGGATCGTTATGCCATGGGGTGAGCTGGTTGAGCCGGGAATTCAGCGCCCAGGTAAAGCCGAGGCTGCCGTAGCTCAGCAGCGTACCGAACACCGGATTTGCCAGCGTATGGCTCCAGGGGCGGGGCGGCGGGGACGCGATAAAATAGCCGTTCGGCACAAAGCCGCTTTCGCCGCCGAACAGCGGCCCCACGGGCAATGCAGGCTCCGGCGCTTCCCGGGGCAGCAGGGGCGCGTCAAAGGGAAAGCACATACCGGGGGCGGCGGCAAGGGCGCTGAGAAACGCCTTGGAGCAGCTCTCTTCAAACAGGACCCTTATACCTCCGGGCGCATCGCGCAGGTGGCCGAGATCCGCGTCTTTGATCAGACGATCCAGCGCGGCGGCCGCTTCGCCGTATTCCGCCGCCTTACCGGAGAGCAGCACAAGCTCCGCTGTGATACCGCAGAATACAAGCGCCCGGTACAGATCGAGAAGATCCCGCAGCATCTCCGCGGGAAGGCCGTCCGTGTGCACCCGCAGCACCGGCAGATCGCCGGAGACGCCCTTCTCCCACAGGGCGGCGGCTGGGGCGGTGTTTTCTGCCGCGGCGGCGGCAGCGGCGGGATCGGTATCGCCGAAAAACACGGTGCGCAGAAAGCGCCGGGCAGCCTGCGCACTGCGGGCGGGAATGGGACACCGCACCGCCCTGCTGAGATCGGGCAAACGGCGGCGGCGAAGGCGCGAGAGGGCCTCCAGCGCCCCTTCACGGCCGGCGGCGGGGCAGATCAGCAGCACCTTTTCCAGCGAAGCCCCCGCCGGCACGCGGGCTTCGGTACGGATGGCGGCCGCGGGAAAGGTAAAGGCGGTATCGTCGCAAAACTGTTCCCTAAACCCGGCGAAGGGAAATTCCTCCGCCGCCTTGCCTGAGAGCAGCGTTTCGCGGTCGCAGCAGAAGGTGAAGGGCGAAAAATCGCTGAAGCCCACGCTGAACCACACCGGGCTGCGGCCACGTTCCACCCGGCGGAACAACAGGGTGTTCAGATTCCGCTCATAGGAGATCCGTATCCCCATATCCGCAAAGGCCGGGTGCTCGGACGCACGGAACAGTATCTCCCCCTGCGGCTCAAAATAATATAAGAACTCCGCCGTGCAGCCGGTTTCGGAGCGGTTTTTCAGCTTCACGGGAACCGCCAGCGCGCTGCATTCATCCACCAGCGCAAGAGCGGAACGCACGTTGACCCCCTCCCCCTCGATCCCGGCGAGAAAACCGGTGGGGCGCAGCTCCCCTTCGCCCTTCGCAGGGCAGAGCAGCGTTTCACCCACCCGCGCCGCGGCGATGATTCCCCGGCACCGGGGCGAATACGCAAACAGGCTGCGGCCCCCGTAAAGCAGATAGTTGCGGCCGGCGCCGTCGCACACCAGAGAAACCTCGCCGTTGGAGTACACAGCCGCATCCGTTAAGGTTCCGGCGGGGGCGGCTGCACGGTGGTCCGGCATACGCTTTCCGGGGGCTTTGGCCCGGGGCGGACGGAGCACCGGCGCGGCGGCGGGGATTTTTTCCATCAGCAGGCTTTTCGCCCCCGCCATGGCCGTATCCCGCATGAACCGCCGCACGAATACGTTATCACGCAGGGCGTTGACGCAGGCCAGCATGCTCATGCCCACATGGTGCGCCATAAAGCTGCGCACGATCATATAATCCTCCCCCATGGCCCCGGCGGAAAAATCCACGGCTTCGTAAAACCCGAAGGTCCCGTACGCCCCCAGCGCGGCAAAACGGCGCAGATTGGCAAGCGCCCCGCGCAGATCCAGCGGCAGCGCAAGAAAACAGGCGTAAGGCGCGAAAACGGGAACGTCCTCCGGATCCTGCCGCAGGGCAAGGGCGCGCAGGCCGTGGGCGCGGTAGCGGTAATTGAGCGCCCCGTCAAAGGCGTAACAGGCGCTTTCCGATACGCCCCAGGGATGATCTGTGCCACGCACACGGCGCTTTTGCTCGTACAGGCAGCTTTTTAACCCCTCATCGGCATAGGTGTTGGAATACAGCGGCAGAAACAGGGCGGGCATAAGATACTCAAAGGCCGTGCCGCCGTAGGAAGCCGCCGCGGTATACCGGCCCCGCCGCAGAAAAGAGCGGTCCGGCGCGGCCCAGTGGGACGCGGGCACCAGCCGCCGGGCGACGGCGTAGAAGGAAGTCATGCGAGCCTCGCTCATGTAGCAATCGTAATACGAATCGGAGAGCTTCCCCGACGATACGTTCATACCGATGCTGAACAGCCGCCTGCCGGGCACGTAAAGGGTTTCGATCCGCGCCCGGTCCAGCTCAGCGCCGATGCTCTGTATCAGCACCGAAAAGCGCAGCCCCAGAGAAGCGTACTCCCTGAGGCCCTCCCTGAGGGCGGTGAGGCACACCAGATAATTGCCGCAATCCACGCTGGAAACAAAGGCCGGGGTCAGAGGCTGCAGGGTACGGGTATCATACCAATTGTACAGCAGCCCCTGCCGCCGGGGCAGCGAAAACACGGTTTCAAGGCTTTGGGAGAGCCGGTCGCACAGTTCCCGGGGCGAGATCAGGTTCAGATCCGCCGCCGCCAGCACGCAGCACAGATACAGCCCGATATTGGTGGGCGAGGTGCGGTGAGCGACGCGGCGCACGGGGGTCTCCTGCATATTATCCGGCGGCAGGAAGTGATCCTCCGGCCCGGCGTATTCCGCGTAATAACGCCACATGGCGGCGGCATACTGCAGAAGGGAATCCGCCTCTCCGGCGGAGGGGGCTGTTTTTGCGCGGCGGCGTTTTCCCCCGGCGGAGAGGGCGAAGGGGATACCGCCCAGAAACAGCAGCGCGAGGGCGTAATGGTACGCCCTGCCGAAGACCGGCACGCAAGCGCACAGCAGCGGAAACAGAGCTGCGGCAAACACCGGTCTGCCCCCATGGGCTTCCGCATCCGCGGCGGTGGTCCACTGCAGAGTATTTCTATGGCTTACCAAGGTGCGGTAAAGGGCGCGCAGAACCGCATCCGCGCTCACAAACGCCTCATACGGCAGCAGAGCGATACGCAGCAACGCCCGCAGCAGCGCCCTTGCGCCGGCGGAAAAGCAGGCGGAAAAATACACCCGCGAGAAGCCGAAGGCCCCCTCACGCAGCAGAATCGACCCGGCGGCAAACAGATCCGGCGCCGTCATGCCCAACAGCCCCACCCCGACCATAAAAACAGATATGCGCAGCGGAAACAGGGTTGAGAGCAGCAGCGCCGCAAGGCAGAACACGGGTGTAACGGCCCGGGCGGCGTTATCCGCCAGCTGCAGCCGGGCAAGGGCGGGCAGCGCCGTTTTGCGGTTCTCCCCTTTCAGCGGCCGGAACACGAAGGCAAGATTTTGGATATCGCCCCGGATCCACCTGTGCTGCCGCTTGAAAAAGGACCCCGGCGACGCGGGAAAGCCCTCGGTTACGGCGGCGGTGGAAACAAAGGCGGTGCGCAGCAGGGCGCCCTCCAGTATATCGTGGCTCAGCACCCGCCCGGCGGGGAAAGCGTCCATACAAAGCGCATGGTACACGTCGATATCGATCAGCCCCTTGCCGGAGAATACGGAAGAGGCGAACAGATCCATATAGCGGCTCGACACCCGTG
>CAMOVW010000033.1 GCA_946627725.1 uncultured Clostridia bacterium | reverse complement strand
ACACGCACAAGATCCGCACGGCGGACGCCGCAGCCGCGGAGATGCTGGACGAGTTCGTATCCGGCAGAAGGAAATAAGAAATGCGGAAGTCGTGAAGCAATCCAAAAAACAAACTGGCAGGGCAGGCCAACAACCTGTCCTGCTCTGTTTCTATTATACGATACGTTGGCGCTGCATTCCATCGCCGTTTTGGCAAGATCGGCCAAAACGGTTGCCAATTTGGCAAGAATACTTCTGTCTTTTCCTTGCCGAATTTATGTCAATTTCAAAAATCGCCAACCTGCTCATTTTGGCAACACGACATTTGGGGTGGCAACAAGTGGCAACAAAGTGGCAACAAACGCAAAAATCAACTGGTTTTGGGTTCATTTTTTTGAGGCATAAAAAAGCCGAAAACCCTTGATACACAAGGGTTTTCGGGATGGAGCTGGTGGTCAGAATCGAACTGACAACCTGCTCATTACGAATGAGCTGCTCTGCCATTGAGCCACACCAGCATCGGAATTGTGTTTACGAATTGGTATTATACATCATCGTTTGAAAATAATCAAGGGGGAAATCGAAAAAATTTTGATTTTTATAAAAATGACAATTTTGTTTTTTTTGAAAAGTCGGGCTTTTTCCAATTGACAAATTTCGACGGGATTTATATAATATATCCGACTTATATTTGTTGTGAAAAATGGGGAGCTCGGATATGTCCACGCATGCAAAAAAACCGGTTTTGATTCTGATAGGTATGGTGCTTATCACCGCAGTGATCATTGCGGCGATCATTGTTTCGGTTACAGGTAAAAAACCCGAAACCGGTAATCAAAGTTATGCATCCGCCTCCGATCTGGGGCAGATCTATCAGCCGTCTTCCACGAAGGCGCAGAGCGAAGCTCCCACCGTGTCCGGTTGGAATGAGATCGACTCTCAGTGGGTATATTGCGACGAAAACGGCGTCCATTTGACCGGAAAGCATATCATCGACGGGGAAGTATTCCGTTTTGACGAGAACGGCGTCTCCGAAACCGGGCGTACCGGTTCTCTTCCGAAAGTGGCGGTGATCGGCGATTCGCTTGCCGAGACCCTCGGCGATAACGACGTGGCCGGTTCCAATTACGATTTTTACGGCAAAGTAAATCTTCACGTGGATACGATCTTCACTAAGTCCGTTTCCGGCAGCAGCCGCACTGTGATCGACGAGGTCCGGGATCGGGATTACGACATCGTTATTATCATCCTCGGCGAAAACGATCTCACTTACAACGGTTCCGCCTGGGCTGAGATGTACCGTGACGTGATCAACGGGGTAAAGGAGCGCGCGCCCGGCGCCGCTGTGTACGCACAGGCGGTGTTCCCGATCAACGAAAGCCGCGCGTCTGCCAACGGCAACCCCGAAACCATGAGCGAGATCAGCGCGATCAATCAGATCATTGCGCGCGTTGCGCAGGAGGAAGGTATAACCTACCTCGACCCCACCGCAGAAATGGTGGACAGCGACGGTCAACTGCCCTATGACGCCGCAGCCGACGGTATCCATCTTGGCGTCGATTACAGCCGTATATGGTATGAATGGGTGCAGAAAGCCCTATAATGAAAAGGAAAGAAGGATCAATAATGATGTATTATAAAAAGGCGGCGGCCGCGCTTCTGATTGCGGCGATCGCCGTTACAGCGCTTGCGGGCTGCGGCAATAACAAGGGGGATAACGCTTCCACCTCCGCGCCGGAATCCGTTACGGATACCGCCGATCCCTCGGGCGCGTCCGCAAAACAGCATACCGCAGATGAGATCGGCGCCGCGATCGCGTCCCAAACCGCATTGTTCAAAGAAACGCTGAATCAGGGGTCTGCCGAACGTGGGCTGAGCCTGTTCGGCATCGAGCCCGCTATGGTATCAGACAGCGCCTATTACGTCGCTACCGCCGCCGTTGCGGAGGAAGTGCTTGTGGTGAAGCTCGCCTCCGGTACCGACGCTTCCGCCATACTTACCTGCTTTGAAAACAGAAAAACCTCTCAGGCGGACGATTATGCGGATTACGTTGCCTCAGAAGTGCCCAAGATCCGTAACGCGGTGACCTATTCCGGCGGTGATTACTGTGTATTCTGCGTCAGCGAAGACAGCGACGCCGTGATGCGTATTATTGAAGATATGATCGGATAAATTATGGTATTCAGCAGTTTAGAGTTTTTATCTCTGTTTCTGCCGCTCGTTGTGTTGCTTTACTTTATTTTGCCCGTAAAGCTGCGCAACGGGCTTTTGCTGTTATTCAGCCTGCTTTTTTACGCGTGGGGCGAGCCGGTTTACCTGCTGGTGATGCTGGGCTCCATTGCCATGAACTATGTTTTCGGGCTGCTGCTGCATAAAATAACGGCAGAAAAAGGCCGAAAGGCTGTGGTCGCCGCCAGCGTGGCGGCAAACCTGCTGCTGCTGGGCGTGTTCAAATATACCGGCTTTTTCGTGCGCAATATCGAGGGGCTGACAGGCCTGAGCTTGAACCTGAAAGAGATCGCCCTGCCCATCGGCATCTCGTTTTTCACCTTCCAGGCCATGAGCTATGTGATCGACGTTTATCGCGGCAAGGCGGAGGCGCAGAAAAATATCTTCAGCTTCGGTTTGTATATCGCCCTGTTTCCGCAGCTGATCGCCGGCCCAATTGTGCGGTACTCCACCGTGGCCGCCGAGATCAACAGCAGACGTACGGATTTCGCGATGGCTGCCGGGGGTATCAAACGCTTTGTGATCGGCCTTGCAAAAAAGGTGCTTCTTGCCAACAGCGCAGGGTATCTGTGGGAGCAGCTTTCCGGCGGCGGCGAGGGGATCTCTGCCGTATCCGCCTGGGTGGCGGCGCTGGCCTTCAGCTTTCAGATCTATTTCGATTTTTCCGGTTATTCCGATATGGCCATCGGTTTGGGGCGGATCTTCGGCTTTCATTTTGAAGAAAATTTCAATTATCCCTATATTTCCCAAAGCATTACCGAGTTCTGGAACCGCTGGCATATCTCCCTCAGCACCTGGTTCAAAGAGTATCTGTATATCCCTCTGGGCGGTAACCGCAAGGGCAAGGCAAAGCAGGTGCGCAATATTCTGATCGTGTGGCTCTGCACCGGCTTCTGGCACGGCGCCAGCTGGAATTTTATCTTCTGGGGCCTGTATTACGGCCTTCTGCTGTTGGCGGAAAAATTTTTCCTGAAAAAGCTTATGTCCCGCCTGCCCGCCGCGGTGCGCCATATCGTAACGCTGTTGATCGTCCTGTTTGGGTGGGTATTGTTCGCGTTTGATAACACCGGCGCGCTGTTTACCTTCTTAAAAAGCATGTTCGGCGCATACGGGGCGGCGGACGCCGGCGTCCCGGCGCTGCTGGCGGGCAACGCCGCGCTGTTTGTGATCCTTGTTTTGGCCAGCATGCCGCTGTTTGCAAAGCTGGGCAACCGTTTCAAAGAAAAATACGCCGATAAGGGCGCGCTTGTGCCCGCGGCGGAAACCGTGTGGTATCTGCTGCTGTTCCTGCTGAGCGTTGCGTATCTTGTGAACAGCACCTATAACCCGTTTATCTATTTCCGTTTTTAAGGAGGGGAGCGCTGTGAAGAACAAAGTTTTCGTTTGCATTTTCGCCGTGCTTCTGGCTCTGCTTTCCGTGCTCACCGTGGCGCTGCCGAAAAAGGACTTTTCCGACAACGAGAACCGTGTGCTGGCCGCCTTTCCCGCGTTTAACGCAAAAAACGTGAAGGACGGCACGTTCACCCGGGGCGTGGCGGATTATATGAGCGATCATTACGTGCTGCGCGATTTTTGGGTGAGCCTGAAAACCGTAACCTCCCTCGCCATGGGAAAAACCGAGAACAACGGCGTTTATCTGGGGAAGGACCGCTGCCTGATCGACGGCTTCAGCGAAGCGGATACCGCCCGGTTCGAGCAGAACTGCGCCGCGCTGGAGCGTTTTGTGCATACCGCAACGCAGGAATGCGGCGTAACGGTAAAAAGCCTGATCGCGCCAACGGCCACCCAGATCTGGGCGGACCGCCTTCCCGCGCTGGCAGTGACCGCAGATGCTGCGCCGCTGTTTGAACGGCTCTCCGCCGTGCCCGGGTTTGTGGATACCCGCGCCATGCTCTCCGCCCACAGCGGCGAAGATATCTATTACCGTACCGATCACCACTGGACGGATCTGGGCGCTTATTACGCCTATGCGCAATACTGCGCCGCCTGCGGCAGAGCGGCCCCTTCGCATGCGGCTTTCGCTCCCGAAACCGTAAGCGATTCGTTTTTCGGCACGCTGTATTCCCGCTTCGGCCTGTTTACTTGGCGGTATGCCGATACGGTATCCGCCCCTGCCCCCGCGCAGGGCGTTACGCTTACAAACAGCAAGGGCGAGCGGTTTTCCTCTGTCTATTTTCCGGAGAAGCTTTCCGGCAAGGATAAGTATCTTTACTTTTTAGGCGGCAACGACAGCAAAATCGAGATCGTTACCGGCGCCGATACCGGTAAAAAGCTGCTGCTGATCAAGGATTCTTACGCCAATTCTTTTTTGCCCTATCTTTTGGGGGATTACGACTGTATCACCGTGGTGGATATGCGCTATTATCCCGATTCCGTTCTGCGGCTGCTGCGGGAGGGCGACTATACGGACGCGCTTGTGCTGTATAACCTGAAATCCTTCGCGTCCGATCAATACGTGCGCTTTATCGATCTTGAAGATTGATTCGTAAACAAATACATAAACCGCCTTTTTCTGCAAAAAATAGATTTTGCAATCTGAGAAAAAGGCGGTTTTATTATGCGTTTTTTATGGGCGTTTCTTGTGGGCGGCGCGCTGTGTACGGTAGGGCAGATCCTGATCGATAAAACAAAGCTCACCCCGGCAAAGATCCTTGTGGGGTATGTGATCTCCGGCGTTATATTGGGGGCTTTCGGCGTATACGATAAGCTGGTGAATTTTGCGGGCAGCGGCGCAAGGGTGCCCCTGTCCGGGTTCGGCAATCTGCTGGCAACGGGCACAAGAGAGGCTGTGATCGAGCGGGGCCTGCTCGGAGCCTTCTCCGGCCCCCTCACCGCAGGCGCCGCAGGCATCATGGCCGCGGTGCTGGCAGGGCTGGTGGCTTCCTTTTTCACCAAGCCGAAATCAAAGTAACAAACCGCAGCGTTTTTGCGGTTTCCGGCGTTACGGATACGGCGATATATCCGTTTTCTGCGCCTGCGAAGGCGAGGCCGTTTGCCGCCGTAAACGTTCCGTTTTTATAAATCACCGCGCCGTTACAGGTCACGGTTTGCCCTTCGACGCAGGGGATATAGATGATTGCTTCGGCGTCTTTTGGCAGGGTGGTTTCCATCGCCGCCCCGCCGTTTGTTTTATATTGGCGGAGGCGGATCGGTCCCTTTACGGTGGGCACGGTGCAGTCCGCCGTTTCACACGCGTCCGCGCGGGGGCGGATCTCATATTCCGCCCAGCCGGCTTTTGTGGGGGCGATCCCGGCGAAGTATTTGCTCATGATCACCATCGGGCCGCCGGACCAGGCGTGGTTGCGGGTGCCGAACATACGGACCCAGAATTCCCACAGGGTGGAATCATCCGAACGGATCATGCCGCCGTAGCGCTGCAGCATCCGCTCTTTGGCCGCGCCGTATTCGCCCATCCGGCAAAGGGCCTCCAGCACGTAGTATTCCATATAAGGGCTGGCGTGCTTTGTTTTGGTGAGAACGGACGTGATCGTATCATATTGCTCCGGCGCTGCAAGGCCTGAGAGCACCGCCAGCGCGTTTGCCCGGTCGTCCGGGAACAGGACCTTGCCGCTCTTATATCCCTTTTTTGTCCAAAGGGCGGCGTATCCGGATTTGATCCGCTCCATTTTCGCGGCGATATCGGCGCTGTCCTTCCCGAGCGCGTCGCCCATGTTCCTGATGCAGCCAAGGGCGTAATAATACCACGCGTTCTCAATGGCGGGCGTGTCCGCAAACCATCCCCAGTCCATCCAGTCCCATGAGCCTTCGCGGTGCCGCACAAGGTTATCCTCGCCGATGGACCATAGGTTGACGTAATCTACCGCCGCATCGTAAACGGAGGCAAGAAAATCACGGTCGCCGGTATACATATAATAGGTCCAGAAGCCGCAGATCCCGGCGAGCTGCTGCACCGGCAGCTCAAAGAAATCCCCGCCGATGGGCACAACCGTCTGCAGCACCTTTGTTTCGGGGTCCACGTGACCCAGCATGCAGGCCACGCCCTTCTGATACAGCAGATACGCCTGCGGATCCAGCGAATACATGCTCATCAGCATTTCGCTGGTCACGTCGCCCCACCACTGCGCCCGCTCCCGGTCGGGGCAATCCATAAAGTTGTCCCGCATGGTCACGTACAGGGTGCGCAGCGATTTCTGCCAAAGGGAATTCATATCGTCGTTTTCGCACGTAAAATCCCCCGCAAAGGCGGCGGCGTAGCCCGTTTCACGGTATTTGAGCGAGAGCACCGTAACGCCCGCCGGAATGTGGTAAGTGATGTGCGCGCCGTTGAACCAGCCCGGCGCCTCAAATTCCTGTACGCCGTCCTTTGTAATGTAGGTATCGCTCACCGCGCCGATGGAGGTGTTCTCTGTGGTTATGCGTATCTTTTTTCCGGTGGGGGCGTCGATTTTGAGATAGGGCGTACACTGGGCGTTGTAGGGGATATCAAGGGTGATCTTTTTTGCGGCGGAAAAGCTGTGGTTCTCATAGTCCGCGGCGTTCAGGTAGTCCTTCAGACCGTAATCTTTTAGCATAGGGATGCCGCGGGGATACAGCGCGCCCCAGGGGTCGCTGCCGCCCACGCCGTAAGCCGCGGCGTTTTGCCATGCGGCGTCGTCAAAATCGGGGGAGAGCCAATCGCCGGGTTCGCAGCGCGCGTCGTAATGGATATTGAATTCCGGCAGACGGTAATTCGGCTTTTTGCCGCCCTTTGCGCTGCCGTAGGCCGGGTGGCGGCAGACCTTCCAGCTGCTGTCGGAACGGATATCGCCCGCTTCAAACAGAAAGCCGGCCCTGCCGCTGTCGGTGTGGGAATAGCTCGTGTCCTTCCCCCAATACCACACCAGCGCGCAGATTGCGTTTTTACCCGGGCGCAGATACCTCCCGATGGGCACGGTATCGTAGTAGCTGCCGTCGGGCGTCGGCCCCCGTTTTACACCGCCGTCAAAAACGACGGTTTCGCCGTTGATATACAGCCAGTATCTGGAATCGGCCGAAATGAACGCGGTCAGATTTTCGGGTACGGCCGTCAGCGTAAGGGTTTTGCGCAGGCACATCCACACGTTTTCCTCGCTGCCGTCGGAGGAATCCCATATGTATTGCGCCTTCCAGTCGGTTTTCGGCGCGGTATCGATCCGCGTATAGGGCGTGAGTGCCCCGGGGACGGTATATTCGTTCCGAAACACCTTGCTCTGTTTGCCGCCGCAGCCGCTTAAAAACGCGATCGCCGCAAGAAGCATGATTGCCGTCATTTTTTTCATACCTTTCAGTTCTCCCGTGCAGATAAGAAAGTGTTGTTATTACTATACAACAGATTTGCAAAAAACGCAAATCCGGAATCGTAAACCTCCGGCTCTTCTTCCGCGCAAACGCGGTTTGTTCTGCGGAATACCTATTGCAAACCGCAACGCTTATATGATATAATATAAAAAGTATCAAAGCGCGCCGCCTTGCAGGCGCGTGAAAGCGAGGTATTCTTTTTTGAAAAAAACATCGAAAAAACTTTTGGCCATGTTCTGTGCGCTGCTTCTTGCGCTGCTGTTTGTTTTGAACAGCTTTGCCGCCGCGCCGGAAACGGATGAAGGCGGCCGCAGGGGCTGCAAATCACATCCGGGCCCGCTTCTTACCCTTTCCGTTCTGTCTGAAACCGCCAAAATACGCAACAGCGGGCCGATGCGCGCGCCCTCACTGCAGCCTGCCGTAACCGATCTGCCGCTGATCGTGATCGTTGTCGGTTTTAAAGATATGCCCTACAGCGAAACCTTCAACTGGAATAAGAGCATCTTCCACGACGAGCATTCTCTGGCGGAATTCTATACCGATATGTCCCTGGGGCAGTTTACGTTTACCCCCGCCCGTGAAACCTCCGCCTACGGCGGCAAAAACCGGAATACCGCCGATACCGCCGGCGACGGCGTCGTCCACGTTACGCTGGGGCTGCCCCACGACGATTGGGCGCTGGAATATCCCTATATGTCCAAAAAGGATATCGCCGCAAACCGGTCGTTGGGGGATGCGCTGCGCGCCGCCATCGCCGCAGCGGATGAATATATCGATTTTTCCGCCTATGATACGGATCAGAACGGCGCGATCACCACGGATGAGCTTGCGCTGGGCTTTGTTTTCGCCGGATATGAAGCGTCCTCTTCCGAAAGCTATAAAATGGGAAACAAGCTGTATCTCTGGTCCCACGCCTGGTCTCTGCAAGAGATGAAGGACGAATATTCCTTCGATTTTGATCTGCCCTCGCCGGACGGCGTTTCCGTAAATTCTTATATCGCGATCTCCGAACAGGAGGAGAGCGGCGCGCAGGAGCCCTATTCCACCCTTGCCCATGAGCTTGGCCATTACATCGGTCTGCCCGATCTTTACGATACGTCTTACAGCACCAGAGCGGAATGGGGCAGCTACAGCGTCGGCAGCCTGAGCCTGATGTGCATGGATTACTGGTACGACGCCGATCTGGACGAGGAGATCCCCACCCCGCTGGATGCGTGGAGCCGTGTGATCCTCGGCTGGGTAACTCCCGACGCCGCCGACGGTACCGGCGTGTATACGCTTACCGCGCAGGATTATACAAACAACACCGGCTATAACGTGCTCAGGATCCCCACGCAGAACCCGGGGGAGTATTACCTGCTTGAAAACCGCGCCGTATCCAAATGGGATGCGCCTTTGCCGCAGAATTACAGTACCCGGTCGGGCGGCGTGGTGCTCTGGCATATCGACGACGGTGTTTACGATCAGTATAATGAAATGAATCAGGTGAACGATGCGTTTCACCGCCCCGCGGTAATGCCGTTGTATCCGGAAGCGAACCGGGACGGAGCCAATACCTTTATCGGCAAAACCACAACGGTAAAAACGGATATGCCGTTCTTTGACCGGGCTGTGTGGAATGCGCGGTATTCAAATCTCGGGGCCGCCCTCGATCTGCCGATCTACGGCAGGGGAGACGCTGCTGACCGGCGCGACGGACGTTCGCTTTCCGGCGTGAAGATCGAATTCCTTTCAAACGCCGGCGGCGAAGCAAAGATCCTGCTGAACCCGGAGGGCCATACCCATAACCCGGTGCTGGTCCCCGTGCAGGAGGCCACCTGCACCGCCGCGGGCGTGGGGTATATCGAGTGCCCCCAGTGCGGCAAACGGTTTGCGGATGAAACCGGCGCCGCAGAGAGCGACGCTGCCGTTACGATTGCCGCGCTGGGCCATACCGCGCCGAACGCCGTCGGCGCCTGCGACCGCTGCGGAGAGCAGCTGATCCCGCAGGATCAGATCTGCTCTTACTGCCATCGGTACCATAACGATTCTTTCCTTCAGCGGATCATCGCCTTTTTTCACCGCATCTTTTACGGTATAGCGCATCTGTTCGGCAGAATGTGAAATAAATAAAAAAACCGGAGGTATTCTTATGCAGAAAATCGCATTCTTTTTCATGTCCCTTATCGCCTTGTTCCAGGCCGTTTTCGGCGCGTTTGCGCCGGCGAAAGAACACGTAAAGTTCATCGCGCACCGCGGCTATTCTTCCCGTTACTATGAAAACACCGAAGACGCTTTCATCGGCGCCGCAAAGCACGGTTCCGCAGGCGCGGAAACGGACGTCCGCGTTACGCTGGACGGCGTTCTCGTATGCTCTCATAATTCCGACGTCGTTTTTGAGGACGGCACCGTAATGGAGATCTCCGAGCATACGTATAGAGAGCTGTCCGCACGGCCGCTGAAAAACACGAAAACCACCAACGACGTTTATCTTTGCACCTTTGAACGCTATCTTGAGATCATGGCGGAAAACGATATGATCTGCTTTATCGAGTTCAAGGGCAAATTCTCAGACGCCAACATCCGCAGGGCGTTCAATATGGCCGCGCGGATCTATGATCTGAGCAAGTGCCCGCTGCAGTCCTACAATATCAACAACCTGATCCGCGCAAAGCGGCTCTTCCCCGATCTGCCCGTAATGCTCACCTGCGACGAGATGGATGAAACCGTTCAGAAGGCGTTCGATCTCGGTTTTGCCATCGATATGGATCTGCACGGCCTCACGCAGGAGATCGTGGATCAGTTCCACGACGCCGGCCTTGAGGTGGGCGCATGGACCGCAAATACCCGCGCGGACGTCAGCTATTGTCTGAGCCTCGGCGTGGATTATATTGAATCCGACGTTTACGCAAAATAAACGAGAACCCCGTTACTATCTCCTTCGGAGGCCCGAAATCTGATGTATTACTGTGAAAACTGCGGACGCGGGTTCAACGCCGTCGGCAAAGATTCTTTATGTCCCGGCTGCGGCGGTCGTTTATTGCTTGCAGCCCGGCCGCAGGGCGCTTCCGGCGGCGACGCCACCCTGCACGGCAACCGCCCCGCGCCCCGGGGCAATATGGGGCAGCCGCCGCGGCAGCCCTACGCTTCCGCGCCGCGGCAGCCTTATGCGCCCGCACAGCAGCAGCCTTATGCGCCCGCGCCGCAGCAAAATCCGCCCTCCGCGCCGCGCAGATCCGGTTCCAATTATCTGCCGGTGATCATCGCGGCGGTCGTTGCCGTTCTGCTGGTGGCGGCAATGATCGTGATCTTTCCGCGGGTGCTGAAAAAGGACGACGGCGACGCCGCCGATACCACCGCAGCCGCCGAGGCGGATACGACCGAACGCAGCGCTGAAGACGGATCGCAGCCCTCGGAAACCACCTCCGTTATTATGCCGGCGGAAACCACCGAGGTTCCTTCCGCTGCGTCGCCTTCCACCGCGCCAACGGCGGCCTATACGCAGCCACCCACCACGGTGGTGGTGTATACCGATCCCCCTGCGTCGGCAGTGTATCTGATCCCCGGCAACACCTATATGGTGGGGTACAAAACCCCCTCGCACGCCGGCGTTGTGCTGCGCAGCGGGCCCGGTTCCTCTTACGGTAAGGCGGCCACGGTAAAAGAAGGCGTGGTTCTGCGCTATACCGGGCAGCAGAGCAACGGCTACGTAAGCGTGGAGTATTATCTGAACGGGACCCATTATACCGGATGGGTGCTGTATTCTTACCTTGCGGACGATCATTCCGGCGGCGATTATTATAACGGTTACCGCCCCGCGCCGCAAACCACGTCCCCTCCCACTGTAACGGCGCCGCAGACCGCCTCTGCCCGCGTGGGGTATAATACGCCCGATCACGCAGGTATCGTGCTGCGCGGCGGCCCTGCCTCAACCACAGAGCACCGCGGCGTTCTTGCCGAGGGCACAACCGTGTATCTTTACGGTGAAACCTCCGGCGAATATACCCATGTGCGTACCGCCGACGGCCGCGAGGGCTGGGTGTTGGCAAAATACCTTACGTAACGTTCAGCGGCAAAGAGGCTCTTTATGTGAAAAACTGAAGAAAGGAGCGATTCGGGCGTAACGGCGCGGGTCTTTATCCCGCTTTGCGCGGATCCCGGATCGCAGGGCGATTCTTATGCGCGTAAAAAAACCGGCCGTATTAAAAAACCTGATCCAGGTCTATATCCCTCCTTTTATTGTGGAAGACCGCGTTCCGCTGGAGGTATGGCAGAGCCATACCGCAACACATCCCGCCCCGGGGGTGATCGTTCCCGACGGCGCCCCGGCGGAAACGCTTCGCCTGGGCGATACCTGGCAGGCCGGGTACGACGATACCCGCTATTTTGAGGCGGAGGTTACCGTGCCCGCCGCTTTTGCCGGCAGAAGGGTGTATTTATGCATCGATTTCGGCGGCGAGAGCATTGTGCGCATCAACGGAAAAATCGTGGGGTCGGTCAGCTCCCGTCCCAACGCCGGCTGGGTGGGCCGCAACGAGATCCTGTTTCCCCGGCCGCTGCAGGCAGGGGAGAAGCTGCGCATTGCGCTGGAAAGCGCTGTGGATTGCGGCAGGTTCTGCAATCACGCCATGGCCGGTGAGAAATATCTGACCTATACCATGCGCAAGGCCGAGCTGCAGCTGATCAACGAGGCTGCCGAGGGGCTGTATTACGATCTCAGCAGCGCTTTTGATATCTATGAGCATTGCAGCGATCCCGTAACCGCCGACCGCATCTATAACGCGGTGGAAAAGGCCGCCCATATCCCCGATTACGACGCCGGAAAAGCCCGTTTTTACGCCGACGCCAGCAGTGCGAGGGCGTTTCTGAAAGCCGCGTTGGATAAAATCAATTACGCCGTGCCCGGCAGCGTGATTATGGCGGGGCACAGCCATCTGGATATCGCGTGGCTCTGGACGGTGAACGAGCTCACCCGCAAATGCGCCCGCACCTTTTCAAGCAACCTGGCGCTGATGGATATGTATCCGGATTTCCGTTTTACCCAAAGCCAGGCGGCGGTGTATTGGTTCATAAAGGAATATTACCCCGAGCTGTGGCCACGCATTAAAGAGAAGGTAAATAACGGCCAGTGGGAGATCGTTGGCAATACCTGGGTAGAGGCGGATACCAATCTGGCCTCCGGCGAAAGCCTTGTGCGCCAGCTCCTGTACGGACGCGAATTTTTCTTAAAGGAATTCGGCGTGTGCTCCGATATTTACTGGCTGCCGGATTGCTTCGGCTTTACCGCCGCCCTGCCGCAGATCATCAGGCGCAGCGGCATGAAGTATTTTTATACCTCAAAGCTCACAAATAACGATACCAACGAGTTTCCCGTTTCCGTGTTCCGCTGGCGCGCCCACTCCGGCGACGAGGTGCTGGCGTATATGCAGAAGATCGGTTACGGCGGCGAGGCCGACGCAGCCTATATCGTCTCGGACCGGCTGAATAACCGGCAGGCGGATCTGGTGGACGCCTCCCTCGGCTGTTTCGGCTACGGCGACGGCGGCGGTGGCTGCACTTATCCCATGGTGGAGCGTCTGCGCAGATACCGCGATATGCCCGGCCTGCCGCAGGTTTCCATCGGCACGGCTGCGCAGTTTTTTGCCGCGGCGGAACAGGCAAAAGAGGACCTTCCCGTTTGGGACGGCGAGATGTATTACGAAAACCACCGGGGTACCTTTACCAGCCAGGCCTTTGTGAAAGAAAACAACCGCAGAGGGGAGTTCCTTCTGCGCAGCATAGAGCTGCTGGGTATATTTGCCGGCGGCTATGATATGGACCAATACGGGCGGTTGTGGCAGATTCTGCTTACAAACCAGTTCCACGATATCCTGCCCGGCACCTCCATCCACGAGGTGTTTGAAAATACGAAAAAAGAATATGCCGATCTTATGGCGCAGGCAGGTGAGATCCGCGAGGGGCTTCTGCGCAGGCTCTCGCCCCGGTATGCGGAACGGCACAGCGTGGTGGTATGGAATTTTACCTCTCATCCGGCGTCGGGGCCGGTACAGACGGCGATCCCCTCCGGTTTTACCGGTCTGGAGGACGACGCCGGCGAAGACGTGCCCTGCAGCATACGCGAGACCGACGACGGCGCGGTGCTGGAATTTATCGCCCACAATGTGCCCGCCATCGGCTGCAGGCGCTATAAGCTGCAGCGTCAGCCCGCCGCCGCAGGCTTTGTGAGCGTAACGCCCACGCTGCTTGAAAATCTGTATTTCATCGTCCGTATCGCGCCGGACGGACGCATCGAAAGCATTTTTGATAAAGAAAACGACCGTGAGGTTCTCAGCGGCCCCGGCAACCGGCTCACCATATCTCACGATAAGCCCATCCACGAAAGCGCCTGGAATCTGGAAGCGGATTACAAACTGCATACGGATGAACTGAGGGCGCAGTCGGTAGAGGTTACGGAATCCAGCCCCGTAAGGGGCGCGGTGCGGGTTACCTATCGGTATAACAGTTCCGTGATCACGCAGGATATCACCCTGTATTCCGGCGCGAAGCAGCTGGATTTTGTGACCCATGTGGATTGGCATGAGCGTGAAAAGGTGCTGAAAGCCGCTTTCCCGGTGCGCATCCGCGCCGCGTATTCCGCATTTGAATCGGCTCACGGCGCCGTGCTGCGCCCCACCTTCGCCAATAATCCTTACGAAACCGCCATGTTTGAGTGCTGCGCCCATAAGTGGGCGGATCTCAGCGAGGGCGATTACGGCGTGGCGATCATGAACAACTGCAAATACGGCTATGCCGTTTCCGATAACGAGCTGAGCATCACGCTGATGCGCGGCCCCGTCTGCCCCGATCCCACCGGCGATATCGGCGCGCATGATTTTATTTACAGCGTTTATCCCCATGCCGGCAGCTGGAGTGATTCGGAGGTCACGAATCTTTCCCGCGTGCTGAACGATCCGCTCACCGGCGTGTATTGTTCTTCGGGAAAGGGCAGCCCCGCCCGCAGCTATATCTCCCTTTCGGCGGAAAACATTGTTGTGGACGCCCTCAAACAGGCGCAGGACGGCAAGGGGATCATCCTACGATTGAACGAGACGCAGCAAAAGCGGGGCAAGGTGACCGTTACCCTGCCCGCCGTGCCGAAGAAGGCATGGGTGTGCAACCTGATGGAAGAAAACGAACGGACGCTGGACGTTGTGCGCAACACGGTGACCGTATCCTATAAGCCGTTTGAGGCGATCACACTGCGGCTGCTGCCGTCGGATAAAAAACAACCCTGAGAGAGCAGCGCTGCGATCGATTTTTTTGAAAACGGAGGCGTCCTTATGAAGTATATCCGTTTCTTTGCGTTTGCCGTCTGCATTGTAATGCTTGCAGGCTGCGCCGGTGCGCGTTCTTCCGATCCCGCGCCCGAAACCGCGGGGCGTACCACCGAGGCGCAGACGCAGGCCGCCGTGCCGCAGACGGAAGAAACCACTCTTCTGCCCCCGCTGCCCGCGGATGAAAACAATATCGATCTTACCGGCGAAGGTCAGATCATCACCTACGCCCGCATTACGGAGATCGCCGCCGCCCCCGCCGATCACGCCGGAAAAACCATTCGCATGAAGGGCGCGTTCGTGCGGGCCGAAACCGCAGACGGCGGCAGCGTTTGCTGCTGTATGGTAAAAGATCTGGGCGGCTGCTGTATGCAGGGGCTCAATTTTGTGCCGGACGCCGCAGGCGAAGAGCTGCTCTCCGGCCTGCAGGAGGGGGATAAGGTGATCGTTGAAGGCGTTTACGAAAAATCCGCCGCCGGCTATTGCCTTACCGATGCAAAGATAACTGCGGTGAAGGAATGAAAATGCAGCGTTAAATTAATTTTCAGTTTTCCCGCTCTTCCGTAAAAACCAAACACAGCCGGGTTCGTTTCCGAATCCGGCTGTGTTATTGTATTTGTTTCGGTTTTATTTCCGCTCGTTTTTGATGCGGGAGAGCACCAGCCCGGCGGCAATGGAGAACACCACCACAAACGCCAGCAGAATGCCCCAGCACATCAGTACGTGGCCGGTTTCCGCGTTGAACATATCCTTAGCGGAGAACTGCTTGAGCATTTCCTGCTTCAGAGCTTCGTTGTCCATTTCCTGAATCAGGCGGTGTTCCAGATCGTTCAGCCTTGCGCAGGAACCCATGGCCTCCATGCTCCAGCGGCATACGGCGAACCAGGAAAGCACTTCCGTAACGTTTTTCAAATCGAAGATCACGCCCGCGAACAGCAGCTGCGGCATCAGAAGCAGCGGCGCAAGGCTCATGGCGCGGTCGGCGTTTTTCACCAGCGCGGATACGAATATGCCCATAATGCTGGATGCCCATGAGGTGAGGTATACCGTGATCAGAAATTCGAGATACGGCGCCATGATCAGGCCCTCTTCGGGGGAACCCACAAGCACAAAGAAGATCGTGGTTTCCAGCAGGGATTGGATCAGGCACACCAGCGCCAGAACGCCCACCTTTGAGCCGATATAGGCCATCAGCTTCAGGCCGGTCATATATTCGCGCCGCAAGATGTTTCGCTCTTTACAGATCTCTTGAATGGAGTTCAGCGTACCGATGAAGTAGGCGCAGCAGGCAAAGGAGAACAGCAGCGCCTGCGTAATCTCAAATTGCTTAAATTGCTGATCCCCGTCGCCTTTTACCATGGATACAAGGAACAGCAGCACCGGGGGCAGGCCCAGCATGATCATGAGGCGGGTGCGGTCGTTTACGATCAGGTTCAGATAACGCTTGCTCAGTACGGCAAGCTGGGTGAAAACGCTGCGTTCGCCGCCCTTTTTCAGCTGAACCTGGCTGCCCGGGGCTGCGGGAGGATCCACCTGCCGGCGCTGCTGCGCGTAATACTGGCTGGACCAGTATTCCGGTTCGTCCGAGATCTTGTTGTACACGTCAACGATATCGTCCACGCCGAAAAATTTGCAGGCGTCGTCGTGCGAGCCGAAGTAGCAAAGGTTGCCGCCCTTGCCCATGAACACGATCTTATCGAACATCTTCAGGCTCAGGGTGCTGTGGGTGACCATGATCACGGTTTTGCCCGTGCCGCTCATCTTTTTAAGTGTGCGCATCAGGTTGCGCTCGGTTCCCGGGTCCAGACCGGATACGGGCTCGTCCAGAAAGAACAGCTTGGGGTCGCTCAGCAGCTCAACCGCGATGCTGGCGCGCTTTTTCTGACCGCCGGAAAGGCTCTTGATCAGGGTATCCTTGCGGTCGGTAAGTTCTACCATTTCCAGTACGCGCTCGATGATGCGGCCGATCTCTTCGCCGGAGGTATCCGCCGGCAGACGGAGCTTTGCGGCGTATTCCAGCATGGATTTTACGGTGAGTTCGTCGTAAACGATATCCTGCTGCGGCACGTAGCCGATAATGCTTTTCAGCGCGTTATAATTCTGATACAGGTCCTGTCCGTTTACCAGAACGCGGCCTTCGGTGGGGATGCTGTAGCCGCTGATACAGTTCATTATAGTGGATTTGCCCGCGCCGGAACCGCCGATGATAGCGATCAGTTCGCCGGGATTTACGGTAAGGCTTACGTGGTTGCAGATAATCTTGCGTTTTTTTGTTACCGCTTTTACGATGTTTTGCGCTTCCACGCGGATACCGCTGCGCTGCATGGCGTAGTGTACGCAGCCGTTACAGTAGATCAGCTTCGCGTTTGCAATATACACCACGTCTTTTTCGCGCAGAACCACTTCGCCCCGTACCGGTTCGCCGTTCACGTAGGTGCCGTTTGTACTGTTCATATCCCGAACGCGGCAGGTTCGCCCGTCAAAAGAGAAGGCGGCGTGGCGTTTCGATACCGAAACGTGGGGCAGAAGAATATCGCAGCTCTCATCGCGGCCCACGGTGGTAATTCCGCCGATGCGCAGATCGCCGTGCTGCCATTTTACGCCGTCGGAGGCGGAAACCACCATCAGCACGCCCTGTGCGTTATTGCCCGCGTCGTAAATATTGATCACGTCGCCGTCGCGCAGCGCGTATTGCTGCACCGGCATGCGGTTCAGATAGGTGCCGTTTGCGCTGTTCGTATCTTCCAGATACCATGAACCGTTATAATATGTAAATCTGCCGTGGCTGCGTGAAACAAAAGCGGAGGTAAGAGAAATGTTGCATTCAGCGCTGCGGCCGAAGGTGATGGATGCGAGGCGAAAATCCAGCAGCCGGTAGGTTTTCGGTTCCTGCGGGCCGTCAAAAATCGTTATCGACAGGTCCGCGCCGCCTGCGATCTGCGGCTTGTAAAAATACTGGGTATGTTCTCCGTTTTCCATAATGTTTATCTCCTCTGTTTCGCTGTGGTCCGCAAACGGATTATCCGGTTATCATTCGTAATCCCATTCCCATTCGCCGGTCTCCTCTTCCGTTGGTTCCTCCGTAGGTTCCGTTTCGGGTTCTTCGGGGGGTTCCGTGGTGGTGGGCTGTGTTGTGGTTGTGATCGCGGGCAGGGTAGAGAACACGGGCGCAGTGGTGATCGTGGGCGCAACGCCGTTATAAAAATCTTTGGTGGTCGTATTGTTTTTCAGGTAAGAGGTGAGTACCCATCCCTGATGGTAAACGCCGCCCGCGTAGTATTCCACATAAGAGTAGCTGTTGCCCTGCTGGCCTAAGTACCGTACCACGGTGCCTTTGGCTACGGTGCCGAGATCGGTATAGGTTGTGCCCGGGCCGCCGCGCAGCTTCAGCGCCGCTGAAGCAAGGTAAGAATTGCCCGGTATCAACTGCGTCGCTGCGGTGGTGGTTTTTGCGCGTTTTGTTGTGGGGGCGTTCGTAAGCGGTATCTCTATATTGGAAACCGGCTGGGTCGTGGTTTGCTGCGAGACCTCGGTTACGGATTCCTCCTGCGTCGTTGTTGTGGTATCGTCGTCCTTATCCTTGCTCAATCCCAGATAGATGCCTGCCAGAATCGCGCAGAAAGCCACTGCGGCCACCAGAATGATCAGCGCTGTTTTTGTGGAGTTGTTTTGGTTTTCGTTTTCGGGCGGTGGATCGATGTGCGGCTGCTGCGGCGGGTACGTCCCCTGCATAGGGCCGTAGGGGCCTTTCGGCGGGAGAGGTTCCGGATGGGCGCCGATGTGCGTTGCGCCGGTATCCTGCGGTACGTCGATCACCCGCGGCGTATGCGGGTCGTCGGAAAATCCCGTTTCGGGAACGCGCAGGGATACGCTTCGCAGGGCTTCCAGCATCTGGGCGGCGGAAGAAAAGCGGTCTTCCTGTGAGAAAGCGCAGGCGCGCATTACAATATCCTTCAGGGCGCTGCTGCCGTTGAGCGGCGAGGGTATGGTTTCGCCCCTGATTCGCCGCATATTGGCCTGATTTTTCGATTCAAATGAAACGGATGTATCAAAGGGGTTCAGAAACGGCGCTCTGTTATTGTTCAGCAGCTGATACAAAACAATGCCGAGAGCGTAAAGATCCACCCGATGATCATAGGTGTTCATCAGTTCCATCTCCGGCGCCATATAGCTGTAGGTTCCTTTTTTGGAAAGCCCCAGCTCGCTTTTATCCAGCTCGCGGGCAATACCGAAGTCCGCCAGCTTGAAATCGCCGTTTTCGTTGACCATGATATTGCCGGGCTTGATATCACGGT
>CAMOVW010000032.1 GCA_946627725.1 uncultured Clostridia bacterium | reverse complement strand
GTTCGCCGTTTGCCGTTCGCAAGAATCACAGCTTCCGCTATAAAGCTGCCACCCCGGTAACGCGGTTTCTCAGAATCGCCCCGTCGTAAGGCGGTTCCTGCGCAAAGTTACTTTAGCAAAGGCCGGTTTTCCTTGCAGGGAAGCCAAATGACAATAAGGAATCGCATTGCGGGCGGTTGAAGAGGAACCGCGCTACCATTATATCGCTCCGCATCATGGTACCCAACCCAAATGCGGACACTCAGATATTTGCGAACGGCGAACGGCGTTTATCGCGCGAACAGCGCGATAAATTATAATTTACCGCCCTTTCACAGCCTTGCTGCGGTTTCCAGCGCTACGGTCACGATACGGTCGCGCAGGTCCTCGGGCATGTTGCCGAGAATGCGGGGATCCCAGCCTGCGCCGTCGAGGCAATCGGCGGCGTACAGGAACTGATACACAGGGATATGCCGGAACTGCCCTACCGCCATCACTGAGGCGCATTCCATTTCTACCACGGCGCAGCCCTGCGCCCTTCGGCGGGCGGCGTTTGCGGCGGTCTCGCGGTAGATGGCGTCCGTGGTCCAGGTTTTTGTAAGCAGATAGGGGACGCGCATGGAGCGGAAGATCTCTTCCAGCGCAGGGGCGGTTTCCACAAGGATCTCCTCCCCCGCAGGGGCGTAATGGTAACTCACGCCCTCATCCCGCACGGCGGAAATGGGGATAATCAGCTTGCCCGCGGCAACGGCGCCCTCCAGCGCGCCGCAGGAACCGAAAAACAATACCCGCTTTGCGCCCTTGGCAATGGCCTCTTCCAGCAAACCCGCAGAGGCCGCGCCGCCAAGAAGCGTGTGGTAAAATCCCATCTCTTTACCGGCATAGGCAAACCGGTAGACCGGAATCAGCCGCCCGCCCTT
The DNA here is from genome assembly GCA_946627725.1 of uncultured Clostridia bacterium. GTDB lineage: Bacteria > Bacillota > Clostridia > Oscillospirales > Acutalibacteraceae > RUG806. The sequence goes on along the minus strand of CAMOVW010000032.1, from coordinate 18,679 downwards.
GAAAGCGGAAATCTCCTGCCCGCCGGTGATCGAAAGCAGCCGGCTGAACATGCCGTAAGAAAAGCATACCAGCAGCGTCTCGGGGAAACCCTCCACCGGGCGGATCGTTTCCGCGGGCGAAATGATCTCCGGGCTCAGGGGATCGAACGTATCCGTTATGCTCATAAAGACGCCTCCTTCTGTATCATAATTGATGCGGCGTATTATGATAAAAATAGCATAGGGCGGAGAATTTGTCAAGAACGCTTGATTTCACCGCAAAAAAAGGGTATCATGAAACCGAACATCCCAAGCAAGGAGGAATCGATCATGCGATATCAGTTAAAAAACGAACGTCTCACCCTTACCGTGGATTCCCACGGCGCGGAGCTGCGCTCGCTGGTGCGCAACGCGGACGGCAAAGAGCTTATGTGGCAGGCAGACCCAACCTATTGGGGACGCACCTCGCCGGTACTGTTTCCGTTTGTGGGCGGAACAAAAGAAAAAACCTATTATTTTAACGGAACAAAATATGCGGCAAACCAGCACGGCTTTGCCCGGGATATGGAATTCACCCTGCAAAACCAAACGGAAAATGAGCTTTGGTTTACGCTGAAAGATACCGAAGAAACACGCAAGAATTACCCCTTCTCTTTTCTGCTCTCGCTGGGCTACCGCCTTGCGGGAAACACGGCGGAGGTTTGCTGGAAGGTGGAAAACACCGGCGATGCTGCTATGTATTTTTCCATCGGCGGGCACCCGGCCTTCAACTGCGATCTGGAACACGCCTCCCTGCTGTTTGAAAAAGCGGGTAAACCGGCGGCGGAGATCGTTTCCGGCGTGTTGGAGATGAACGGTTCCAACTGTCTTTCCAAAAACACAAAGGCTTTTACGCTGACCGAAGGCGTACTTCCCCTCTCCCCTGCCATGTTTGACGAGGACGCGCTGATCATCGAAAACAGTCAGGCGGATTCCGTTACGCTGCGGGATGAGAAAAACGCCCCTGTGCTTACGGTGCGCTTTACGGCGCCGCTGTTCGGCGTGTGGTCCCCCACCGGTAAAAACGCGTCCTTCGTTTGCATAGAGCCCTGGTACGGCCGCTGCGACGCGGCGGATTTTTCACAGCGGCTGGAAGAAAAGGCGTGGTCCCGTTCCCTTGCGCCGGGGCAGGTATTTACGGCGTCGTATACCGTTTGCATATACGTTTGATTTTTGACGATTTGCGAATGATATTGAACATACCCACATGTCTGTAAAAACGGCATGTGGGTATGTTTTTATTGCTCTTTTTTGCGCTGCGTATAATTCACTTCAATCTGATCCCGGGTAAGCAGCACGCTTTCGATACCGTCGCCGGCAGCTTTCGGCGCGGCGCGCAGGGCGGTGGTTGAGGTTTGCTGCAGGCTGCGTACCCGTACAAGGCCGTCCGGCTGCCCCTGTACGGCAAGGATCTCTCCGCTGACAAGACCGTTATAAAAGAACCGGAAATCCTCTTCCGACAGAAAGAAATACGATTCAAACGCCCTGAGATTCGCATAGGTCACGATCTCATTGTATGTATCAGGGAACGTCATTCTCTGCTCCTCCTTACTGCCCCGTCTGCACGGCGCTGTTCTGAAACGCGGAGGCGTTAACGTTTGCCTCCGCAGGCAGCTCTATCTTTGCAAGCGAAACGCATCCCGCAAAGGCTTTGCCGCCCACAAACCGAACGCTGCCCGGCGCCCCTACGCGGGTAAGGCTTTCGCAGCCGGAAAAAGCTTCATTTCCGATATTTACGGTACCCTGCGGCAGATCGATCTCACGAAGGCGGTCGCAGTCATAAAAGGCGCGATCCGGTATCGCGGTAAGCCCGGCGGGCAGCTGCACGGCGTTGATCGGCAAACCGGCAAATACGCCGCTGCGCAGTTCGTTTACCGGCAGGCCGCCGTATACGTCCGGCACGGCGACCGATTCCTCTGAAAACAGAGAGGTGGAATAGAACGCCAACGTATATCCGCCCGCGTCGTTTGGCAGGTAGATCGCATGGGGGACGCTGAAAAACGCCGCACCCGCGGCAAACGCGCAAACAAGCATGATCACACACAGCGCCGAGGTCATTCTGCGCTTTTTCGCGCCGCTGAGCGTATCGAACAAAAGCACGTCAATATCCGCGTCCGGCCGACGGCGGATTTCACGGCTAAGATACCGCTGCATGGAGCAGGCGCGCCGCATCACCGCGGCATATACCGCCAGCGCAATCAACGCGGCGGCAAGATCCGCATAATAGTAAACGTGATAAAAGAACAGATGGGCGATAACGGCAAGCAGTACCAAACAGAACAGCGCGGTGCCGATGAGCCGCACCCGACGCATGCGGGGCATTTCGTAGGTTTCCGGGATCTTGTTATGCGCCATAAACCGTAAGATATACGCTTCAAGATAGGCCTGAGGTGACAGCGCCCCCTTCTCCGCCGCAAAGATCTCCGCCTTTTGCCGATCATCAAGCGGTTCGGTGATCACCTGTTTTTTTCTCATTTGCCATGCTCCTTCGTTTGTTTGCCGTTTGCCACCCGGTTCTGCCGGTATTTAAGGCAGGGAAGCTTCTCTTCTCCCTTTGCGATACGCGTTTTGCCGCCGCTGCGGTTTCCCTTTTTTACCAGCGACTCGGCAAAGGCGATGTTTTCTTCCAGCCATGATTTCGGCAGAGGCTGATCGCCGTGGCCCACGTAGATACGCCCCTCCCCTGCCAGCGCAAGGGTCCGTCTGGCGCCGGCGAGCCAGGTTTCCACCGTCTCGCCCCGGGGAAAATGCAGCGTTACCATGGGGTTTACATTATCGCCGGTAAAAAGATCGCCGGTGAGGCTGTCGCGGAAGATCACGCTGCCCGGCGTATGCCCGGGGGTCAGAAAAGTTTCTATGGTTCTGCCGCCCAGATCAAACACGTCGCCCTCCCGCAGATCCAGCAGCGCGGGGCGGTGGTCTCTTTGCAGACAGACGCTGTAGGGTACGTGATGGGTCTTTCGCTTATACGGATGGGAATACAAAAAATAGGCCCGCTGATACGCCCGCATACAATCCCAGCCGCTGCGGCGATCTTTCGCATGGATATACGCTTCCTTAAACCATACCGCGCCGCCCACGTGATCCGCATGGGCATGGGTGATCAGCACCTTCAAAGGCAGATCCGTGATCGTTTTTACCACGGCCGCGATATCCGCAACCCCTGCGCCGGCGTCGATCAGGCAGGCGCTATCGGTTCCCGTGATCAGAAAGCAATTCACAAAATCATATTCATTCAGCCGCCAGATCCCGTCTGACAGAGGTTCGATATCGATATCCGTTCTGCGAGGACGCATCTTCGCCCCTTCTTTCCTTTTTTTATATTTTCTTCCTTTCAGAAAGTATACAACAGTTGTTGCTTTTTGTAAAGCAAAATGTTATAATGCAAAAAGGATTAATTTTTGGGGTGTTCGGTGATGATGAAAAAATACTTAAAAATACTGTTTTTAACGGCGGCGATCCTCACGGTGCTGTGTCTTTGCGCGCTGTATGCTTCGGCGGTCCAAACGGTCGCCTCCGGCGAATGCGGCGAAGCCGTTGCGTGGACGCTGGATGAAAACGGCCTTCTTACGATCTCCGGCGAAGGACCGATGGACGAATGGAGCCCCGCCGCGCCGCAGCCCTGGAAAAGCAGACGGGGCGACATAAAGAACGTGCAGATCGATACAGGCGTGACCTCGGTGGGCAGCTATGCGTTCTGCGATTGTTCCGCGTTGGAAACGGTAACCATGCCGGACAGCGTGACCGCCATCGGCAGGTATGCTTTTTCAAACAGCGGTTTAAGAGAAATTACCATGTCCGCCGCGGTGGAGACCATCGGCTCCTGCGCTTTTTCCGAATGCCGTAATCTCACCTCTGCGGATCTGCCGAAGCCGCTTGTTTCCCTTGGCGGCCGCGCGTTCTACGGCTGCGGCGCGCTCGCCGAGCTGCGGTTCGGAGCGCAGAACATGAGCGACGTTTCCGGCGCAACGGATATCTTCTGCAAGGCCGGCGCTGAGAGCGGCTTTACCGTGATCTTTACCGATACGGCGGAGCGCGTTCCCGCCCGGCTGTTCAATACATACACCAACGATTATGCAAACGTGACCGACGTGGTATTGGGAAAAAACGTTAAAACCATAGGCGAACGGGCGTTTCAGGCCTGCCCGAAGCTGCGCACAGTTGACGCACCCGCAGACGGCGTTCTGCGCACCTTAAACGCAGCGGCTTTTAAGGATTGCGGCGCGCTGGAATCCGTAGTGCTGCCCCAGGGCGTGACACGCGTCAAAGAAAACGCGTTTGCCGGGTGCGTTTCGCTGAAAGAGATCGCCGTTTACGCAAAAAAGCTGAGCGCGTTTGAAATGGATACCTTCGCTGACGCCGGCAGAGACGCCGCGGCGTTGACCGTTCTTTTTGCGGACAGCGTGACCGTGATCCCGGAAAAGATGTTTTACTGCTCCGCAGATACCCCCGTAAACCTTACGGAAGTACAGATCGGTTCCGGCGTTACGGAGATCGGACCATCGGCTTTCAGAGACTGCCGGAATCTGAATAATATGGTTCTTGCGGATGACAGCAAACTGGAATCCATCGGCGAATACAGCTTTATGAACTGCACCTCGCTTACGAAGATCACCCTGCCGGAGAATCTGACCAAAATCGGCCGTGAAGCCTGTTTTAACTGCACAGCGCTTACTTCCATTGTTTTCAGATGCGGTAAAATCGGCAAGATATCGGAATATGCTCAGGTGTTTTACAACGCCGGCCGCGGCGGCGACGGCATTACGGCGACCTTTGAAGCGCCGATGACGCGCATACCGGATTCCCTGTTTTTCTCCGCATTTGATTTTGAAGAGGAAGACGTTTCGCCGAAGATCGTTTCCGTTTCATTGAACAAAGAGATCCGCAGCATCGGCATTTCCTCTTTCTACGGATGCAAAGAATTAAAGGAAGTTCTTATTCCGCAGGACAGCGAACTTACCGACATCCAGGACGAGGCCTTTTTCGGCTGTGCGGCGCTCACGTCCTTCTATTTCCCCGAAGGGCTTGAAAACGTATATTACCATGCGTTTTATGACTGCACGCGTCTCAGCGAGCTGCAGGTGGACAGCCGCGATCTGCATCATTTTGATTCCGCCGGCGATACGTTCGGCAACGCCGGTATCTACGCAAACAGGCTTGCCGTATCTTTCGGGGATAACGCATGCCGCGTGCCGGGGTATATGTTCTTCTGCCACACCTCCTGCGGCGCGGCGGTAACCGAGGTCCATCTCGGCAGCGGGGTTCGTGAGATCGGGCAGCACGCCTTTGAAAATTGCAGTTATCTGCATGACGTTTCATTTGCGCCGGATGCGGCCGTCGCCTCCCTCGGGGAGGACGCCTTCTTCGGCTGCGACCAGCTGAAGTCGCTGTATTTCTACGATTGCGACTGTAAAATGCCTGTAAACGCCGAAGCCTGCGGAAACGACGCGCTGACGGTGATCTACGGGTACCATGATTCCACAGCGGAGACCTACGCAGATGAAAACGGCTACCGTTTTGTACGGCTCTATTCCTCTCTGAAAGGCGACATCGACGGCAACGGCAAGCTTTCCGCCGCGGACGCCAGACTTGCGCTGCGCGCCTCCGTAGGGCTGGAAAAATACACCGTCGGTTCAAGAACGTTTACCGCAGCGGATGCGGACGGAGACGGCAGGCTAACCGCCGCGGACGCCAGACTGATTCTGCGCGCCGCCGTGAAGCTGGAATCGCTGAACGAGCAAAAGGCCGGATAACAGCCGATTTTTGCAGCCATATGATTACCGGCATCTCTACGCCCCCCTTCTGATACTTGAAAGAAACCTGTTTCTTCCCGTATCTTTCGTAAATAACATACATACGCCGGAAGGTTGTTCAAACAAGAACCCTTCCGGCGGTTTTTATAACCACGGTTATTCATGCATGATTTTCCGCCCATCCGAAATTTCTGCTTGCCTTTATTTTGATTCAGAATTATAATATTATATATGATTAAAAAGGAGCATGACAATGGAACTGATCGAACGTTTTTTGAAATATGTATCTTTCCCCACCGCCTCGGATGAGGAATCGGAAACGACGCCCTCTACGGCGCGGCAGCTGGCGCTGGGGGAATATCTTGCGCAGGAACTGACCGCGCTGGGGCTGGAAACCGCTTTTGACCGGGCCGCAGGCTGCGTTTACGGTTTTCTGCCCGCCAACTGCGATACGGACGAGGCCATCGGCTTTATTTCACATATGGATACCTCCCCTGCCGCGCCGGGAGAAAACATCAAGCCCCGGGTGATCGATTATGACGGCGGCGATATCGAGCTGGGAAGCGGCGTTGTGACCCGGGAAAAGGAATTTGCGAACCTGAAGAATTACAAGGGAAAGCGCCTGATCGTTACCGACGGCACTACCCTGCTGGGGGCGGACGACAAAGCCGGCGCTGCGGAGATCGTTACCGCGGTGGAAACCCTGCTGGCGACCCCCGATATCAAGCGCAAAAACATTGCTGTGGCCTTTACGCCGGATGAAGAAGTGGGCCGAGGCACCGACAACTTTGACCTTAACGCTTTCCGCACAAAAGAGGCCTATACCGTAGACGGCGGTGCGCTGGGCGAATTGGAATACGAGTGTTTCAACGCGGCGGCAGCAAAGCTGACCGTGACCGGTGTGAACGTTCACCCCGGCAGCGCGAAAAACATTATGAAGAACGCGGCGCTGATGGCGGCGGATTTCATCGCCCGCATGCCGGCGGCGGAAACGCCCGCCCACACCGAGGGCTACGAGGGCTTTTATCACCTGTGCGAGATGAAGGGCGACGAGATGAACGCCACGCTGAAATGGATCGTGCGGGACCACGACATGGCGAAGTTTGAAGCCCGCAAGGCGTTTATGCAAAACCTGACGGACTACATGAATACCGTTTACGGCGGCGGCTTTGCGCTGGAAATGAAAGACAGCTATTATAACATGCGCGCGCTGATCGAAGATGGGCACATGAATCTGATTGAGAACGCGGAGAACGCCTTCCGCAAGGCGGGCGCGGAACCGAAGATCGTGGCGATCAGGGGCGGTACCGACGGCGCCATGCTGACGTACAAGGGCCTGCCCTGCCCCAACCTCTCCGTAGGCGCGGAAAACTTCCACGGCGTGCATGAGTTTGCGTGCGTGGAGGATATGCATACCATGGTTCAGGTGATCATGCACCTCGCCTCTGCAGAATAAACAACGAAAATGGACAATAAGAAAATAACCGTCCTCATCATTCTTGCCGTCGTCGCGGTTCTGATGGTGGCGCTGTGTGTGATATTGTTGGCGATCAAGTACGGCAAAAAAGATAACAAAGATCCCTATCCCGGTCTGCCGAAGCCGAAGATCGTTTCAATGGACGACGGGGATGAATGGAGCCTTGTGCTGGTGAATCTGGAGCATGAGATGGACCCGGATTTTAAGCCGGAGCTTACGGAGATCGAGCCGGATTCCGATATCTACGCAGAGCCCCGCGTGGCGCAGGCCTACGTTGAGATGAGCGGCGCGGCCGCTGCGAACGGCGTACTGCTGCCCCTCGGTTCCGGCTATGTGAGCAGAGAAGACCAGCAGACCGCCTTTGACGCGGAGGTGAAAACCTATACAGATCAGGGCTTGAACGAGGAAGAGGCGCAGGAGAAAGCGGCCTTCACCGTGCTGCCTCCCGGGCGAAGCGAAGAAAACTACGGCCTTTCCGTAGGGTTTACCCACGAAGCGGAGGATGCGGAATTCATCGCCTCCGCCGTATATCAGTGGCTGCGGGAACACGCCGCCGAATTCGGCTTTATCGAGCGCTACACCGCGGAAAAAGAAACCGTGACCCACTTCAAAGCCCGCCCGTGGCACTGGCGCTACGTGGGGCGGAAGGCTGCCGAAGAAATGCAAGAGAAGGGACTTTCGCTGGAGGAATATGCTGCGGACGCCCCCGAAACAGAGGCGACCGAAACGGAAGCGACCGAAACGCTGAACACGGAAGCGCCGCCGGCCGACGCGGACCCGTCTTTGCTTGTTCTGTCTAAGGTGCAGATCACATCCGGAAACGGCGAGAGCACCCCGGATATCATCCTGTTTACGTGGAAGGGAAACGAAGTCCGCATATCTCGGGCGGATATTTGCGAAGCCAACGTGACCTTTGACGCAGACGGAAAACTGACCGGCGGTACATGGGCAGATATCAACTCAACAGCCGATTTTCATTTTACATACAGCGGCAATATGCTATCCTATGCGGAACGCTATAGTGAGAATGTTCCTTCCGATTCGGGCCCCGTATCGCTGGCCGTCCGCTGTGATTTTAACGAAAACGGTTTTCCGGCGGCTTTTTCAGAAAAAGAAGAACACAAATCGGCGAGGGGGATCCTGCTTGTATATCAAGGCATGAACGACCTGAGCAGCATACACTCCGACGCCATCGGCGTTGAATACAGCTATACAAGCAACGGCACACGCGCATCCATGCGCCTCGACGCCTGCACAAAAACCTATTACTATGAAGATCTGACGCAGGTACTGCAATACAGCTATGATGAAGCTTACGGGTTCCGCGAGATCCGCGCTGCGGCGCCGATCGACCGTTACGGCTCCCCCAGCGAACCGGTTTATACGATCACCTATAATAAAAGCGACCGTATAGAGTCCATTCAGTACAGCGACGGCAACCGGAATGAATTGTTGACCTACACCTATCAGCCGGCCACAAAAGCGCAATACGAAGCATACAACAGCATCATAAGGTGCTCAACGAACGAACTGCTTCCCAATTTTTATATTCCGCAGAATGCGCTCGGCACGGAGCTTTCCACCGGTGTGATCCTGCCGTAATATAAACAGGAGATAAAATATGAAGAGAATAACAAGTCTTGTTTTATGCGCGATACTTGCATTCAGCCTTTTTTCCGGCAACGGAAAGGCCGCAATGACGCAAAAGGATCAACTGAACATGTACGCGCTTTACGCGGATCATATCGCGGGCGTCTGTTATGAAAAATACACTTTCTATGACGACGATCCGTATCAGGGATATGTTTACTTCGATCTGGATAACGACGGCGTAATGGAGCTGATCGACGACATTCTGACAAATAAAGGCGACCGGACCTTTGAGGTTTATGCGGTGCGCGACGGTAAGCTGAAAAATATCTGTCATTTTTGGGGCGACAATGCCCGCCTGTTTGTGGATCCGGAGCAAAACCGCCTTTTGCGGCTTACGGTAAACGGGTATCATCAGATTTTGTCGTCGCTTGCCATAGAGAACGACGATCCGCAGGTAACGGTATTGTGGGACCGCACGGCTTCTGCGTATAACGATTATTCCGCCTTGGATACCCCCGTCAGCTATGGGGACTATTCGGAGATTCTCTTTCCATGGTACCCCACCGATACGCAGAAGCGATATCTGCAGGCGGTCAAAGCCGTGATACGGCAGGGTGACGATGAAGACCGTTTCTTCTTCTGCGATATGGACGGCGACGGTACAAACGAGCTGATCGTGGAACATACATACATTCATCCGATTTCTGATTTTCTGGACAGCCAGACCTATACCGTTTACGGCTATCGGAACGGCAGTTTCAGCTCTTACGGTGAAATCACCGTAGGCCTTGGCCAGAGCGGCGAACAGGGCGTGGCGCACACCGACGGTAAACCGGGCTTTATCCGGTTTGAGGCGACGCACCGGCAAAGGATCTTTCTCAGAAACGAAACGCCTGTTTGTGAAGATCTGGGGTACGGAAGCTACATTTCCCCCTACGGGTATTTTTATGATCGCGCCATAGGCAGATTCGATTTTTACAGCATTATGCGTTTTTCGGACGAGGATCTGCGCATCGGCGAGGCCCCCGGCACGCCCTACCGGCTTGGGGACCCCAGCGGCGACGGCCTTGTTACGGCCGAGGACGCCCGCCTTGCGCTGCGGCAGGCAGTTAAGCTTGAAAACTTCACCGTGGGCGGCAAGGCCTATACCGCCTGCGACGCGGACCGGGACGGCGAGGTAACGGCCTCCGACGCCCGTATCATACTGCGCGTATCCGTAAAGCTGGAAACGCTGCCGGACGGCGTTCCCACGCCGAAGTGCGGAAGCAACCATCGGTGGAACGCAGGCGTAGTTACAGCACAGGCAAGCTGCGGCTCCCCCGGAGAAAAAACGTTTACCTGCTCTGTATGCGGCGCGCGCAAAACCGAAGAGATCGGCTCGACCGGCGCGCATCAATGGGACGGCGGAAAAGTGATCCGGCAGCCGACAAAAGAACTTACCGGCGTTTGCATGTACACCTGCACCGTATGCGGCGAGGCTCGCACGGAAACCCTGCCGAAGCTTTCGGCGGAATCGCCAGCTCTGTTCAACGCCGTTCTGAACTGCGTTCAAACGGACGGCCTGCGTTTTGACCGCATCACGAAAACAGAAAGTATCAGCGAAACAACAGACTCCGATATCCGTTTTTCCGCATATGCGCAGGCTTTGTTCACGGTAACGCCTGACCTGAAAACGGAAATGGAATCCCTTTTCCGCAATGAACACAGCGAATCGGAGGAATACACGGATCCGCTGCGGAACTCCGCGGATTTTAAGGGGACGCAGCCTTTGCGGTATCCGTATACGGTCAGCGCGCCCACAGACGCGGATATCAGCAACGTGAGGTACGATACCGTAAACAGCGAAGAGCTTTACACGGCGCTGCCGGACGCCGTAACGGTTTATGAAAACGGAACGAAGAAAACCGTTTCTCTTGCCGAGATAAAGCGGTACGTCCCCGCGGGCAGACTGCTCCGGCTCAGCTGTGAGGTCAACGAAATACGTCTCGATGACAGCGGCAGCGGGTCCGCGTTTTCACAGGAGCGCCGCGCCGCGCTGCGGACATACGTCGAAAACATCACAAATTCTTCTTTTAAGGAAGACGGCATGAGCATTGCTTTTCAGAACATTTCCTGTGCCGACCGCGGAAGGATCACCTATTACCTTCTGCCCGAAACAACCGACGATGAGATCCGCTATATACCGGCGGCGGCGATCTATGAAACGGAATTCAAAAGCGAACACCTGAGCACGATCTCTATGGATCTCGATACGGAAAACGGAACAAAACACATGCTTGACGCCACGCAGCGCTGGACGATCAATAATACGGATACGGTGTATTATTTCTTCCGACAGGCGGATTAAACTGTATCAAAACAGCGGCCGGGGACACTGCTCCCCGGCCGCACTGTTTTATAGGAATCGTTTGGAATTTGTCGCTGCGCTCAGAACGTAAAGCTGTAACAATACCCTTCCAGCCGGGCGTCGATAAGAAAATTCATGCCGGTAAGGTAAAGGCCGTTGGCTGTGACCTCGGCAACAAAGCCGAGACCGCCCTCATCCGTATACTGAACCGAGGGCAGATTCAGATAAATCAGCCGCTCTGCGGGCTGCGCAAAGGTTTTGTCGTCCAGCGCATGCCGATGGCCGCTTACCATTACGATAGGCGCGGCGGCGTTTTCCTGCGCCTCAAGCAGAATCTGCTCTATTTTATCGGCGCTGTCCCCCAGATGTGATATCGGTTTGTGGCAGATCACAAATACCGGCTTTCCGGCGGCGCAGGCAGCGTTCAGCCGCTGCCGGAGCCACTCCAGCTGCGTTTCGGAATGGTACGGGTCGCCGAAATCGCCCGCCTCTACCCCCATCACAATAAAAGGATAGCCATTTACCGTTTTTTCGTAATATACCTTATCGGTGAGGATGCCGTTCCAACCGCAGAAGGATTTGAAATAGCATTCCGCCTTCTCATAATCGGGATAGTCGCTGTGGTGCCAGCTGTCGTGATTGCCGAACTCCGGAATACGGCAGCAGATGCGGGTATAGGCGTTCAGGCAGTTGTTCAGATTGATATATTCCCGCAGATCTCCCGAATTGGTGAGATCGCCTGCCATTACCAGCGCATCAGCGTCGTTCTGCGTTCTGCCAACGGCGGAAAAGATCTCTCGCATAAAATTCATACGGTCCCGCCCAAACTCGGCGTCCGCATGGATATCGGCAACCAGCACAGCCTTAAAAAGAACCTCTTCTTTGGGGCAGATCGGCAACGCCGACAGATTTTGAAACAGCAGTGTGATAATGAGCGTGAGCGATGCAAAGATTTTTGCGAACATAAAAATCCCTCTCTCTGTATAGTTCTCCGCAAAAAACACCTTTGAACTTATTCTATATTACTATACAGGTCTGAATATTTCAACAATTTTCAGAAAATTGTCAAAAAAGGTTTTCGCCGAAGCGTGCGGGAATCAACAATTATAATTTGCCCCTTTGTTACACATCATAGTGAAGGGATTCAAAAAACGGACAGCGTATATTGGCTGTCCGTTTTTAGTGTTATTCTGTGATACGGTTTTTTGAACCAACGATATCGTCGGTATGGTTTTGATGAAGGGAACCGGCGCTCATACACGGGGGCGTTGTTATAAAAACGCCTGCAGGGAGTGCGAAATCAATTGCGGAGATACAAAGGAACCTTGAAGCCGTTTGCTTACCGACGTTTTAACAGATTCTCAAATTTACCGAAATCCGTCATCTGCGCGGCAGCGACAAAATCAAGCTCCTCCATACTGAATTCTTCCTGATCCGCACGCCGGATGACGGCGGAAAGCGCATCTTCAGTACAGAAGTATTCCGAATCAAAAATGTATTCTAACATTTGTTCAAAATCACCACTCATCAAAAAACCTCCGTTTACAACCGGGATCAAGTTCCACCCCCCAATTCACAGAGAAAACCCTTTCTGTATTTAAATACACCTGAAAAAGCAAATCATTACACTGTTTCAGCGAAGAAACTAATCATCTAAACTGTTAAATTATATTCAACGGAAGAGTCTGACGGGGAATCAGAAATAAAAAAGGTAATAGAAGCGTTTGTGAATTCGGCAGGAAAGGCACTGAGATCGTCCGATGTAAAGAGATAGGAGTAAACCTTTTCTCCTGTCGATACGATACTTGTCGTAAGCCAATCTTCACCGTGCAAAGATAAGACATCCGTCTCGGTAAAGGGGAATGTCAAGCCTCTGAACGTAGTGAACCCTGCCGCTTCAAGCGCTCCGTCAACACCGTGAATAGAAAACCAATTTATCGGGTAGTAACAGATCTCAAGAGAATCATCTGCGAGGAAAACATTAAAATCGATATAAACACTATCTTTCATCAATATACCGGAATAACCAATACCGGGTGCACCCAAAGCATACAGATCTATATCTCCCTGATATACCCATCCGTTGTCTAAAAAATCAGACAAGGTGGGGAAGCAATAAGATTCATTAAAAATAGTGAAACCGAATATTTCCTCAGCGGGAATCGGATCGGAATTCACCGGTTCCGTTCCTTCCTCGATATCGTTCGGATCCCCCGTGTAATTGTAATCCTCCTGCGTAAAATTATACGGCAAGACAACATCATCATTTCTTGTGAGGGAAGAGATAATCTCAAAGCCGATCACCCCTGCCGCGATCAGAACCACAGCAACAATCAGCGCGATGATCAGGCCCTTGCGTTTTTTCTTTTTACCCTTCTTTTCATCCGTCGCAGGCTGTTCTTTTTGCGGAGAGACTTCTTTTGACGCCTCCTGATCCTTAACAGGCGTTTCCGGTTCTTTTGCCGTCGGGGCAGTTTTCTCCGGCTCTTTCACGGGAGATTCGGAAACCGGAGAGAAAACGGTTTTTTCATCGTCCGCTTCAACCTGCCGGTTATTCACATGCGGCGCAGAAGGAACCGCCGGAACGGTTTTCTGATCTCCGCCGCAGCCGGTCAAGCCGTCGATCAGATCCTGAACGTTCTGATACCGTTGCACCGCGGCCACACTGAGCCCTTTCATAAGGGCGGCTTCGGCGTCCGGATCGATGCGGATGCCCAAAGCGGAAGGTTTTTTCAGTTCATCGTTGACCAGACGCTCGGTAGAGTCATCCGGCGTTATGCCTGTGATGCATTTATAGATTGTGGCGCAAAGGGCGTAAATATCCGTCCATGGGCCCTGTTTGCCTCTGGAGCGGTATTGTTCCTCGGGAGCATAGCCGGGTTTGAGCAGCACGGAAAGGCTCTTGTTCGCCTCTGCGGAAATGGTTCTGGCGGCGCCGAAATCAAGCAGCTTTGCGCGGTCGCCGGAGAGCATGATATTATCGGGGCTGATATCGCGGTGGATCACACCCTGCTCATGCACCTTTTTCAAAGAACGCATCAATGGCAGCAGAAGTTCTATCACCCGATCATACGGGAGCGCGCCGTTATCTTTCAGATAGTCCTTGAGCGTTTTTCCATCAAGGTACTCCATTACAATATAAGCGGTATTGTTCTCTTCAAAGAAATCACGGACGTCCACAATGCCGGATTCGCCGGAAAACTTTGCCAACGCTCTGGCTTCATTCAAAAAGCTTTTGCGGCCTTTATCAAAAAAAGCTTTCCGGTCATTGGTGCGGGGCTCCGTAACGCCGGCGGAGCTGGTATTGTTTCTGTTTGCGTACCCGTTCGGATAATACTCCTTGATGGCCACCTTGATATCCAGATTGATATCCCTGCCGATATAGGTAATACCGAAGCCGCCCTCGCCGATGGCAGCGCCTACCATAAATTTATGGTTCAGCAGCGTTCCGGGCAGAAGATGGTGCACGGGGCACTCATATTGCAGGCTTTTTCCGCAGACCGGGCAAACGGTATCGTTTTCTCCGGTTTTTGCCATGCAATAAACACAATAGTCCATATACGATCCTCGTTTCTGAATAGTTTCACTGCCGCGTTACGGCCGGGACCCATCTATCCCCGGCCGCACACGGATGCTTTGCACGTTATCGACCGGCAGGACGTTCTGCCGTTAATAGTCCCATTTCTTGTTGGCGATCTCAATTTCAGAGAGGAGTTGGGTTTCGTTATCCACGTAGAAATAGAGCGAGAAATCACGGTCCTTATATTCGCTGTAGCTGTAAGATACACGGTAAGAACCATCGTAAGTATCAAAGGAGGAATCCACCAGCTTCTTCAGATCGTTGTGCTTCATGCCGATCTTCACGCCGCCGGGAAGCTCAAAGCTGAGTGTTTCGGCTTCATCCGTATCCACAGATACCTTGACCACGGCGCAGTTTTCGGGGATGGTCTGATAGTCCGCAAAGTTACCGATGGTAACGGAAATACGCTGCGAATTTTTTTCAAGTTCCATGTAATCCGTGCCGCCGGAAACTACGTCGCCGGACTGGCTGTAAATCTCCCAACCGTCTTCCAGGAATTCAGAAACCGGGGCGGGAAGCTGATACAGCTTGCCATCCAGATTGATCACACCCGATTTCATATCGCTGCCCAGCTCCGCAGGCACAACGTAATCGGAAAGATAAGCGGGAACCTCCGTATTCGTTTCGGTTTTATCATCCTCGGAAGCCACGAAATTCCGGATCGTGATACCGGAATACTTCACCATATCGCTGCCCTCGTTATAGATCAAAAATTTAACGTAGTTGTAATAGGAATCACCTTGCTGATACTGAATGGAAGTATAATCGTCGTACGTATTTCTGGAATTCGCGGTACCGAAAGCGGCGATCACTTCATCCACGGTGGAGCTGCAGGTGATGTTTTTGGCGATTTTAAAGGAGACGCCGTTGTTTTCGCAGTCGATACCGGCCACCTTGCACTCGCTGAGCGGCTTTGCGTTGCCGCTGAAGTTGGCAATTTCAACACTGATCCTGCGGCCGTCGTTTGCCATCATTACACTCTCATAGCTGGAACCGGCAATCTGTGTATCGCTGGTATAACTGCTGGAAGCGATGGTCCAGCCGTTATCTTTGAGCAGCTGATACTCAAACGGAAGCTGATATACAACGCCCTCAAGCTCGAAGGTATAATCGAACAACTCGTCGGACATTGTGATTTCCGCAGGCGCGGCAGGCTCGGTAGGCGCGGCGGTGGTTTCAGACGCGGCGGTGGAAGCGGGATCGTTTTCCTGCGGTTCCGTAGCAACGGAATCGGTGCCGCGGACCGGGGGTTCGTTCTTATTGCGGCCGAGAAGCACAACAACCAGAACGATCGCGATCAGGGCAAGCGCGCCGCCGACGATACCGATGATCGCGCCGACGCCGAGTTTTTTCGGCTGTTTTACAGGGGCCCCGGGCTGCACGGAAGCAGGCTGCTGCACGGGAGGAATCGGCTGCACGGGAGGGATCGGCTGCGCAGGAGGTGCGGGCATAGCGCGGGCGCCGCCGTACATTGTTACGGGCTCGCCGTCCGCATTGGGCTGATATTCTGTTTTCAAATCTACGGTTTCGGTATTCGCCACCTCACGCGTCACGTTTTCGGAAAGATCCGCCAGCATCTCTTGGATGGATTGATAGCGGTTTGCTGCAAACACGGCAAGCCCCTTCATAATCACATATTCCACCTTGGGATCGATCTTGATGCCGAGGGCGGAGGGCGCTTTCAGTTCATCCTTAAAAATACGCTCGTTGGAATCTTCGGGAGCGACGCCGGTAATGCATTTATACAGCGTGGCGCTCAGGGCATAGATATCCGTCCACGGGCCCTGTTTGCCGCGGCTTCTGTACTGCTCCTCCGGCGCGTAGCCGGGCTTAAGCATAACGGAAAGGCTCTTGTTCGCCTCCGCCGAAATGCTGCGCGCGGCGCCGAAATCCAAAAGCTTTACGCGGCTGCCCATGATCATGATATTATCGGGGCTGATATCACGGTGAATGATACCTTCGCGGTGCACCTTTTCAAGGGAATGCATTACGGGAAGCAACATTTTGATCGCCTTATCGTATGGAAGAACACCGTTATCCTTCAGATACTTTTTCAGGGTAACGCCGTCAAGAAACTCCATTACGATATAGGCGGTATTATTCTCTTCAAAGAAATCAAGCACGTCAACAATACCGATCTCACCGCGGAATTTCGCAAGAGATCTGGCTTCGTTTATAAAGCTTTTTCTGCCCTTTTCAAAGAAATCTTTTCTGTCGGTGGTTTTGGGCTCGGTGATGCCGGCGGAACTCGTATTATTCCGGTTGGCATAGCCGTTGGGATAATACTCTTTGATGGCAACCTTGGTATCCAGATTGATATCTCTGCCGATATAGGTGATGCCGAAGCCGCCCTCGCCGAGGGAAGCGCCTACAATAAACTTATGATTCAGAATCGTACCCGGCAACAGATGATGCGCGGGGCAATCGTACTCCACCGGTTTTCCGCATTTCGGGCAAACGGTTTCAGCCGCATTCAGTTTTGCCATGCAATGAATACAATATTCCATAATTATCCTCCCTGTTAATCCGTAATAACAGCCACTGCCGTATTATTATCATTATTTCCGTCTATGCGCAGATCAAGCAGCTTGCGCATTTCTTCCAGCCATGTATCCGGGGAGCCGTCCGCGGGAAAAAGAGCGATCATCTCTTCTTCATACACATATTCCCAAAAGCCGTCTGAGCAGAGCAGCATAGCGGAAACATCCTGAAGCGGAACGCTGTAGGAATCGATCTTCAGCGGCGTATCCGCGCCTAAAGCGCGCGTGAGCTTGTTTCTGTCGATATGGTTGCGTATCTCCTTTGGCGTTATCTCTCCGGCGTAAACCGCGATCTGGGAAACGCTGTGGTCAATGCTCTGGTATAAAACGCCGTTTTTATTGAAAAGATATATTCTGGAATCCCCCACATGCGCGCATTGCACCTTACCGTCTTTTACAAGAACGGCAGTGATGGTGGTTTTCATCTTTTTATTCTCTTTTTTTTGCATCTCGCAGATCCGATCGTTTGCCGCTTCTATGGTATAGAGCAGATCAAACGCCGCGGGATCTTCAAGAAACATCAGGCGCATGGTTGTTACAACGATATCGGAAGCGACCTCTCCGGCTTCAAGACCGCCCAATCCGTCCGCCACAGCGAACAGATAGCTGCCGTCTTTTTCAAGCGCGAGAAGGGCATCCTCGTTATTTGCCCTGCCGCCGACGTCAGTATAAACAGCATATTTCAACTGGCTCACCTCTGTACTATACGGAATAAGAATTTTTCATTTGAAATACCGATGATATCTCCGTCCTTCAGCACGTACGCCTCGTTCGGCACCAACACGTTGCCGTTTACATAGGTTTTGTTCAGGGACTTGTTATCCGTGATCCGGCATTCGGCGTCGCCGGAAACAAAGATCGCGTGGGCGCGGCTGATGGTGGGATCTTCCGGGATCGCGTAATTGGCCTTTGAGTGCGATCTGCCGATCACAAACACGCCTGCGGGGATATCGATCACCTCGCTGGTCTTCAGACGAATCAGCTGGTAATCCGTGGTATTCCGTTTCAGCGCGGGGCTTTCATAGATGGTTACGTCCATATCGTCCGTAAACACGGCGTCTTTATCGGGCGTATTCTTTATCAGATCCGACTCTTCCATGCTCCTGCGCATGGCGTCCTCAATTATACCCCTACGGGTGGGATCCACCTGCCGGCCGGAATTATCCCTGCCGCGACCGGAGGCA
Source organism: uncultured Clostridia bacterium (assembly GCA_946627725.1). Lineage (GTDB taxonomy): Bacteria > Bacillota > Clostridia > Oscillospirales > Acutalibacteraceae > RUG806. The sequence continues at coordinate 187 of CAMOVW010000032.1, read as the reverse complement.
AAACGCGCGCCATCTTCTGCTCTGCGGCGGGCCTCATCCTCTGCTCTGCGGCGGACCTCCGCTTCCGCTTTACGGCTGGCTTCTTCCGCCTTTTTAATACGTTCATTTTCCGCTTCCTCGGCCTTACGGAGAGCTTCTTCCTCTTTTTTAATACGCTCTTTTTCGGCTTCTTCGGCCTTGCGGCGGG